>NZ_JADNLF010000004.1:0-295142 GCF_015555825.1 Bacteroides clarus
GTCCCACCAGGTTGATTTTGTTGACATAATAATTGGGGTTAAGTTAAGTAAATACGCATAATCGGCTTATACTATCTTGATATAAACTGGTTTTCAATATTTACTTATGGGTTATTTATAATAATGAAAATTTATTGAAATGTTATCAGGGGATAGGGTACGGACGGGCAGACGGGCTTTCAATAACGGGATAAGGCTTGAAATCCGTTCTGTCCTGTCTTTTACCCTGTTTCAGTCCGGCGGGTTCTTAGCCCAACGGATTCTCTTCTTCTCCGTCGTTTCCGCCGCCGTTGCCACCGCCGCCTGTCTCTCCGTCCATGGCCGCCTGTACATCGAGAAATTCAATCTTCTCCCCTGCACGCGTAGACGTCAGATTCGGTTTCACACTGCTCGAAGCCCGAAAGTTTATCTTCACCGTCCTGATATTCTTGGATGTACAATCCTTTACATCCGCCACTCCCGCCGAGTGCGCCGAAAGGCTGAACACGCCGAACTCCTGAATATTCACCGAATGACCGTTATACAACGCCGTCCGCATCGCTTCCACGAAGTTCGTCAGCACACTCTTGATATCCCCGTAAGAAAGGGAACTTTTCTCTTTCATCTCGTACGCGATACTCTCCAGCGTCATTGTCTGACCCATCGTAACGAGGCGGGGATGAAACACTATCTCGGAATTTTTATTCTTCGGGTCTTTCCGATAACCCACTTTCTTAAATGGTACTGCCATAGTAAATTGAGAATTGAGAATTAAAAATTAAAAAATAGGGAGACTGAGCCGGGGTGCGCAATTGGCGGTTAACCATACCCTCTCTTGTTCCGTAGGACAAAGATACGGAAATACGCACCGCTGTTTTGTCGTACATGGGTGCGGCGGTATATGTATGTCGATAGTTGGATTTCAAGTGATTATAATGTGCGGTTCACTTCCGTAGTCCGTATTTTTTCCGTATATTTGAGGTATATCCGAGAGATGGCTCAAACAAAAAAACAGTAATCATAAAACGTTTAAAATCATAACAAAGAGATGGAGAATCATTGCATTGAAGAACCTTTCATTATCCGTTCTTACAGAAAATCGGAGTTGGCGCACTTATATAATCCCGATATGCCGCTTGTGCCCGCCATGCGCAAGATGAGGTACTGGATACAAAGAAATCCCGAACTGTACGAGGCCATGTACAGGTCGGGAGAAGCAAGGGGAGACCACCGCTATACGAGGCGGCAGGTGAGGCTGATTGTAGAGACGCTGGGAGAGCCGTAAAAAACAATACCACCGACATCAAACATATACCGAGTTTTTTACCTATCTTTGTCAGTGTACAAAACAAAGTAATTATGAATACCTTAGAATTAGAAGCTTATAAGGCAGAATTGGCAAGGGAAGTATTGAGCATTGACAACAAAGAAGTGCTGGACGATATAAAAGAAATCATATTGAAAGGTACGGGACATAATGCACCCTGCCGGATGAATTTCAGTGAGGTAAAGCAACACCTGCAAGCTTCTGAAAAGCGGTTTGATGCAGGAGAATACATCAGTGAGGAACAAATGGAAGAGCTTTTTAACTCACTGCGGTAATGATTATACGATACGACGTTAAAGCCCGGTATCAGATTGAAGAAATCTTTCAATACGGAAAAAGTAACTTCGGTTCTCAAACCGCTTTAAGATATATACAGAAGCTGAGAGAGAACATCAACGGATTAAAACAGCATCCTTTGGCAGGAAGCATTGAATGGCTGCTCACCGATAAAGAGCATGAATACAGATTTATTTTTGTAAAGCCTTATAAAGTAATCTATTCTATCAAAGGAGAGATTATTAGAATACATCTCTTTTGGCATACCTACCGAAATCCCGACACTTTAAAATCCTGTCCTCTCGAAGTCTGTGAACCATCCTCTCCCTACGGAAAAGAATAATATTTTGCCTATGCCGCCAATCCCGTTTGCCGTACATCAAACGGAAGTTGCAACATAGGCAGAACTTTTTTTGATATACATCCTATTGCCGGAAGTTACGTTCCACCTCGTCCGACTGGAACTTCACCACTTCATACTCCGTACTGCCCTGACCGTTCGTACGCGTCGCAAAACCATACTTCTCGAGCGCCTGCACCAGCTCCTGCTGCGTCTGCCGGTTCACCTGCACCTTACCGTAAATCGTAAGATGGGTAAGGATGGCGGAAGCGGGCATCCACTGAACAGACAAATCCTCAGCCAGAGGACGGCGGAAAAAGACGAACAGGTTCTCTTCCACCGGGTCCTTCATCCGGTGACGCTCGTTATGAGTGTTCAGCCCGTCTATCTCGTCGCCCTCGTACCAATACCGGAAGCCGCTGCCCAGCAGCGACATAGCCTGCGAATACACCCCCTGATAATTCACGGGACGCCGATAATCCACCGAAAGCACCGATGAGGGCAGGAAACGCCGGTTGCCGTCGATGTCCTGCAAGCACTGCCGCTTGTTGGTACTCGCGATGAACGAGGCGTGCCGCGCGAAACAGAAAGCCTGCGTATCGTACACCTTGCGCTGCGTCACGCTCTCCTGCGTGATGATACGCTTCAGCCCCGCAAGGTCGGCCGCCTTCACACCCTGAAACTCTTCCATGTTGATGAGATAGCGGGTGGAAAGCAGCAGCATGTCGTCCTTGCTGTCCGGACATATCATGCCCGTGTGGTAGTACTCGCGCCACTGGGGCGGAAGCAGACGGCTTATCCACGTGCTCTTACCCTTGCCCTGACCGCCGAAAAGTATCAGCACGAGCTGGTTCACCTTCTTCTCATACAGCGCGCAGGCTACCGAACCTACCAGCCAGCGGCGGAAACTCTCGCGCCAGAACTTCCCGTCTTCCGTCCGTACGGTATCGGCCAGTTCGCCGATGTAGTCCGTTACGCCGTCCCACGGGGGAAGATTGAGCAGATAATCCTCAAAGGGATTGAACGCCGTTGCGTAGTCGGAGTCGACAATGGCCTTCAGCGTGTTCAGGGAGCAGTTGATGCCGTCCGTCAGCAGGCTTACGTAGATGGAGTTCAAATCCTTGCTCCGCAGGGGGCTGAAAACGGGAGAAGCGGTAAGGGAGTCCGTCCCGCACGCACCGTCCTGCTCGCAGAACTCCAGACGGTCCAGCACCGTATTGCGGCGGAAGCGGTAGCGAAGCGAAAGAAAATCCATGACGCGGCTGACGACGGGAACCTTGTCCTCTTTCGCCTTCTCGGCCGCACAGGTCTTACTCACGTACAGGTAGGCGTTGCCGATAGCCCCCGCAACGTCCAGGTCATCCTGCCGGAAGTCACGTTCGGCAAGGAGCACGGCAACTTCCTGAGGGATGTCCTTGCGGAAGCAGCGGTTGCCCAGTATGAAGAGGAAATTGTCACGGTTACCCTTACGGAAAACCTCGGAACGGCGGGTGGTGTTGAGCGCCTTTTTATACTCCATGAGATGCCAGGGGGCTATTTCGGCAGACAGGGCGGAAGCGTCGTCACGCCGCGGCCTGTCACTCTTCTTGCCCTGCAATGTTCCGTTATCCGCCGTTTCGTCCGGCAGTTTCCCCGTCAGCCCGTCTTCCACCGACTTATCTCCCGTCCCTTTCTTCTTCCTCTCCGTCTTCCCGGGCACGAGCACCCGGGTCGTCACTTCCTCAATCTCCCCCAGCAGAGCCGTATTCAAATACGCCTGCGCATCGAACGAAGCGAAGAAGCCCCTACCGATATCCTTACCGCTCACGTCCACCGGAAGTCCGATGAGACGCTCCACGTACAGACGGGCGGCCTCGTACATCAGCGCATGATGGTTCTCAAGCTCCGCGTACGTGATGAAAGGCACGGAGAAGGTCATCTTGCGCAGACGGCGGGCATACGCCGTGCGCAGGTAAAGGAAGATTTTAAAGCCGTGCCGCTTGGGCGTGAGGAAGCACGCCACAACATCGGCGTCGGCCTCAAGCAAACGGCGGACGGCATCCACACGGTCGTCCGCCAGCTCGTCCACGTCCACGGTGATGACGGGGTTGTAGCGAAGCAGGCTGTAAGGCTGCCGCAAGGCGGAGTAGTTTCCCGTGAGCGTAAAAAAAGGGAGCTGCTTCTTAATGGCGTTCGCTTTGGAGAGGTCGCCCAGACGCAACTGCTGCTCCACTTTCCGAACCGTATGGAAGTAGGCGCCGTTGCGGATGTTGGTTATCACGGTAGTCAGGTTCGTTTCGCCGGAAACGGTGGAGAAGCCGCTGTAAGCGGTAATCATGAGGTCTTTCATCGATGTTTGTTTTAGTTTGCCCTATCGGCGGGAACAAAGATAAGCGTACGCTCCCGGATACGAAAATAGTCCTCTCCACAGGAAAGGACTATCCGCTTCACTTATTTCGGACGCTCATCGGACGCGCCCTGCTCCTCTTTCGGGAAAAGACGGGCAAGGGTATTGTACAGCGCCGTTTCGATGGACTGTTCCTTCATCTCCGAACTACGGTCGCGGTCTTTCTCCACAAAGCAGAACGCGTGCAGAATATGAGCCCAGCCCCTCACCTCGCGGCTTATACTTAAATCAGGACATCCCGCCGTCTGATGGCCGTGTATCTGGCAGGCAACGGCCTCGAACAGAAGCTGTTTGCCCGTATCCACGTGCACCTTGCCGTCAAGCATCAGGTCAATCCCCGCAACGATGCGGGATACGTCGAGCTTTTCATCCTTCGAAACAAACACATAACGGTCGCAATCTACAAACTCCGCTTTTTTAAAATAGCACTTTTCATACTCTTTTCTCTTTTTTCGTTTAACATTTAAAGGCTTCAATTAATATTAACAGGCAAATTTAAACATTTATTAAACGCGGGCAAAACAATCGCCGGAAACTTGTTGAGAATAAAAAAAATCGCCGACACCGTGAAGAAAGGCAGGAGGGTATATCCCCCTCTCTAATGAATCGGCGATTTTTAACCGAAAAAAAAGAAAGAATACGCCCGTGCGTGCGCACACGCGCATGTACTATATATATGAAACTTGTATCATCAGGGAAAAGTTGTAAAGAACAGAGAAATAACGGCGGGGAGTGTTGTAACGAAAATTCAACGAAAACGGAGGTGTTTTTTAAACGTACGTTTGATAAACACAAAGATACGCATACTTTTCATAATACCAAATTATTTTGATAATATTAATTTTGGATGACAGCAAAATAATTTTTCAATATGTTGTGGAACAGACGCTTACATCCGAAATAAAAATAGTACTCTGACAAAGGAATAAGTATAAAGGGCGGGGCTGAAAGAGAGCCCCGAAAAGGTGTTTTTCAGACGTACGTTTAATAAACACTTTGCCCTGAAAAGCAAGTAAACAAGCAAACAAACAAATAACATTTATGAACCTGAAACCTTTGTTAATCATTGGGTTTATGCAGGTACTGCCTTTTCCGATATATTCACAGGAAGCGCGAGAGACAAAAAAAGAGGTCTTCAGCGCCGATACCGAACAAAAGACAGAACTCGTACTGCATTTCCGCTTCGACCGCTCAATGGTCGACTACGGATATCGTGACAATAACCGGATACTTGCCGCCATGCACAAAATCTTCGCAGACAGCCTGTGTGTATCCCGGATAGATTCCGTGTGCATACAAGCCTTTTCCTCACCCGAAGGAGACGCCGATTACAACCGGCGTCTCGCTCTGCGACGCGCACAGGCCGTCAAAGGGTATCTGGTCTGGAAATACCCCGGACTGAACCAGTACCGCATCCGCACCTCTGCGCAGGCGGAGAGCTGGGATGCCCTGCGTGATGTCGCACTGAACGACACGCTCCTGCCCTGCCGGGACGAAATATTGCAGATATTAAAGCTGAATACAGGCGAAAAACGGAAAGAGGCTCTCTTGAAGAAGCTGAATACAGGTATTCCGTATCGGCATATAAGCCAATGGATTTTGCCTGAACTGAGAAACGCATCTATATGCACCGTCTATATGCGGCCGCTAAGGCATGCACAGCAGGGTAGCAGGCTTGTAGCAGATGCTCAGGGTAATAACGGGAAAGAGTACCAAAAGGCAGACGGAACGGAGATTACGGATGATACGGAAGTCGTAAATGGTGTAAGAGTTGCGAAAGGCAATGACACAAACGCTAACGGTACAGAAGTTATAAACGGTGTAAGAGTTACGAAAGGTAATGATACAAACGCTAACGGTACAGAAGTCATAAACGGTGTAAGGGTTACGAAAGGTAATGATACAAATGCTAACGGTACAGAAGTTATAAACGGTGTAAGAGTTGCAAAAGGTAATGATACAAACGCTAACGGTACAGAAACTGTAAACGGCGTAAATGTTGCAAAAGGCAATGTTACAAACGCTAACGGTACAGAAACTGTAAACGGCGTAAATGCTGCAAAAGGCAATGATACAAACGCAAACGGTACAGAAGTCATAAACGGTGTAAGAGTTGCGAAAGGCAATGATACAAACGCTAACGGTACAGAACTAACAGACAACACAGAAATCATCGGTAGCACGCAAGTAACAGGCAATACCCCAACAAAAGGCAGCGCCAACGCAATAGCACCCGGCAAATCCCGCCGTCGCCCCCTCTTCGCAGTAAAAACCAATCTCCTCTTTGATGCGGCGCTCATGCCCAACATCGAAGTGGAAGTCCCCATAGGCAAACGCTGGTCGCTCAACGGAGAATACATGTTCCCCTGGTGGCTGATAAACGATGACAGATACTGCCTGCAAATACTCATGGGCGGACTGGAAGTCCGTTACCGGCCGGGCAAAAGGAGCGGACGCGACGTACTCACCGGACATTTCATCGGCCTCTACGCGGGCGGTGGAAAATACGACCTGCAATGGGACAAGAACGGCTATCAGGGAGAATTCTTCATTGCCGCCGGAGTGAGCTACGGCTACGCCCACAGCATCGCCCGCAATCTCCGACTGGAATACAACATCGGCATCGGAATGCTCCGAACCGACTATCGCCACTACCACTCCCGAGACAACCACCGGACCCTGCTCTGGCAGGAAAACGGCGAGTACACCTGGCTGGGCCCCACAAAACTGAAAATATCACTCGTTTGGCTGATTACAGGAAAAAACAAAAAATAAAAGAATATGCTATCCCCTCTTACTCAAATAGCAATAACATTGTTGCACGACATCGCCATGCACGAACCGCATGAAGCGATAGGCCACTGCACCTCTCCCGAAGAGCTGCGATACATATACACACGCCTCGAACAGAAAGGAATGATATGCCGCAAGGAAAAGGCAACCGAAAAGGCAAACGAAAAGGCAACCGAAGATGCCGACGCCGATACATACACCACCTGTTCCTACAAGTTGTGCCGCCCGTTATGCGAAATCTCCCTGCTCGAAGTGCTCGAAGCTATAAACGGACACCTGAACTGCAACCACCCCACATCCGAAGCGTTCTACACCCGCTACGGAAAGATGGCGCAGAAACTGGGAGTGGTCAACTATATTACAAGGCTCTATCTGTCGGAAATAAAACTGATAGATTGTTAATACTAAAACACAGAAATAAATGAAGAATACAGTTTTGTTTTTGCTACTGCCGCTCTGGCTGGCGTCCTGCGAACGAAGGGAACTGACCTTCTATACGGAGGCCGAAATAACCGTGACGGCCGACTGGAGCCGTGCCGACCAGCAGGAAGAAAACCAATACGGAGCCACCCTGATTTTCTATCCGCAGGACGGAGGCACACCGCGCGTCGTACTGATGGGAGACCGTACGCAAACTACCGTACGCCTGCCCGATGGACGCTACGACGCCATACTATTCAACCGTTCGTTCGACGAGTTCGGCACAATGGCATTCCGGGGACAGGAGCAACTGCACACCCTCGAAGCCTACGCCCTGCAAACGGAGACGCGCTACGGAACGAAAATCATCACCGCGGCGCCCGGCAAGCTGGCCTCTGCCGTGATACGCGACTTTGAAGTGACGGACAACATGCTGGGCAACTACGCCCCGGCCGGAGCACGCAGCGTGGCCGACTGTCCCGACGGAGCCTGCCGGCTGCAATTCACTCCCCTGCCCCTCACCCGCAAGGTGAAAGTAAAGCTGCACATCACGGGCATCAACAACCTCAAGCAGGCCACGTGCCAACTCAGCGGCGTGCCCCTCTCCATCTACCTGCACGACGGCAATACGGACAACGCCGAGAAAGGCGTGCAGGAGTTTGAAGTAGAGGACATCACCCCGGACGAGGACTTCGCCGCCAACGGCACGCTCAGCGGCACCATCCACCTCTTCGGACTGCCCTCTACCGAAGAAGTGCAAATCAAGGTAAGAGCCTTGCTGAAAGACAACACCACCGTTATAGAGCGCGAAGTGGAGAACATCGAAGCGAACGAAGAGGCGGACGGCAGCGGCGTCACCACCCTGCATATAGAAGCCGACATCACCGAACCTCTGCCCGACGTAACCATCTCGGAAGACTCCGGATTCAACGCCAATGTAGACGAATGGGGACAAGAGAACGATACAGAGATTCCGATTTAAGAAATACGGCTCATCAACCTAAAGACGCAAAGCTAAAGATACAAATTTAAAGATATAATTTATCAATCTAAAAACAACATTCAGTTATGAAAGCAAAGAGTTTATTCTCACTGGCCATCATCGTAATGGCCTTGGCAGGATGTTCGGAAAATGAGATTACCGAACAGAACCCGGACGCCAACAAGCCTATCGGTTTCGACACCTACACCGCGGCGCAAGCCCGTGGAGCGGAAAACGGGCTTCCCGCTGTAAAGACTTCCGGCTTCGGGGTGATGGCGTACCAGACCAACGGAGCTTACAGCACCGCCGGAGCAAAGTCCGAATTCATGAACAACCAGAAAGTGACATGGAACAGCAGCGGCAACGCATGGGTATACAGCCCCGTAAAATTCTGGCCGGCAGGCGCCAACGACAAAATCTCGTTCTTCGCCTACGCCCCCTATGCGGGCAGCAACGGCATCACACCGGTGTCCGCCGACGTAAGCAACAACCCGAAAGTAAAATTTGAGCTGCAAACCAACCAAAAGAATATGGTAGACCTGGTAGTATCCGATCCTACGGACGGTTCCAACAATACGATGGACAAGAATTCGACTTCGGGCACGGTAAACTTCAAGTTCCTGCACCAACTGACCAGAGTGGCCATGGAAGCCAAAACGGGTACGGACATCAGCGCCAACACCGACACAAAGGTATTCATCACAGCCGTATCGCTGATACATACCAGCAAGCTGAACAGCAAGGGCACGCTGGACATGAAAGCCCTGACGTGGGCAAGCAATACGTCGGATTATCTGGCATCTCCTTATGCGCTGACGGCAGCCTCATCCAACGGCATATTGAACCTGACGGCAGCCAACTTCGCAGGCTACACCACAAGCTCCATCGACATATCTTCCGCCGGAACAACCGCCACATCGCTATTCCCCGCCAATGAATACCTGTTCCTGCTCCCGGTGAGCAATGCCACAGGCACAGCCGCGGCCGGTGATGTACAGGTAAAAATCGCATACGACATGGTGAACAAGACAGGTGCCGCTACCCACACCAAATCCTCGGTGGAAAAGACAGTGAACCTGCCTGCCGGTGTTTTCAAGAAAGGCACAGCCCAAAAATTCACTTTCACGGTGAGCCTGAACGCCATCTCCTTCAACGTAACTACCGTAGAAGGCTGGGGAACGGAAAGCGACACACCCGTAACCGTTCAATAACCCGATGTAACGAAACGATAATGAAACGATAATAAGACGATTTCCCATCGCCCGGTCAAGGTTGAATGTCCTTCTCCGGGCACACAACAAACTTTTTCAGTAAAAGAAGCAAGCAATGAATATGACGAGAAGAATGAAAGGCGCGTACATCCTGATTCCGCTGCTGTGCACCCTGTGCGCCGGCTGCGACAGCAAGGACGAAAGCCTTATGTCCACCCGGGAGATTGGTTTCTCCACCACCGTAGCAAGCAGTGAAGCGGAACCCGGCACACGTGCCGAAGCCACCACCGACAACCTTACGGAAATGGGCGTATTCGCCTACTTTACGGGTACCGGCAACTTCAGCAACGGCAGTTCCACTCCCAACCACCTGTACAACCAATCGGTGAAGAAAACGGGCGGCGTCTGGACGTACAGCCCCGTAAGGTATTGGCCTGCCAACGCCAACGAGAAAGTATCATTCTTCGCTTACGCGCCCCATACCGCCGCCGTTTCCGGCAACGCCAACGACAAGATACGGATAGCGAAACCCACCGCCTTCAACGCCCCGGGCAGACCCGTTATCAGCTATTCCGCCCCCCAAGGGGAACTCGACCTGCTGCTCTCCACAGGCGTAACGGACTGTACCAATACTCATGGCCCCGTGCAGTTCACCATGAAGCACGCCATGACCAAGGTGGTCTTTAAAGTAAAGACGGGCGGCAGTGACTCCAAAACCATAACCGGTATCAGCACCGAGTGCGCCTCATCGGCCGACTTCAGCATAAACGACGCCAACACCGCGGTCGCCGCGGAGAACATCGGTACAAGCAAAAGCACTTGCACGGCCACCGTCAGCATAGCGGTCGACGGCACGGCAAAGACCGTAAAAGAATTCTTCCTGATACCCTCGCACCCGAACGATACGAAGGTGACGCTGACCTATGCCGATGGAAGCGGCTCCACAACCGTAACAGCCACCCTGCCCAACGTCACCCCCAACGACTGGCTGTCCGGCAAAGCCATAGGCTACACCCTGACGATACAAAACAACCAGATAACCGCCATCACGGTGAACTCCGACATAACATGGGACGAACTGAAAGTCCCTATCCCTTCCGACACCGACTATGACTATATCATAGCCACCGCCGAAGACCTCGCCCAATTCCGCAATGATGTGAATAACAGTAGAATCCGTCCCATCAAAGCTTTACAAGTAGCGGACATCGACATACAAGACCTCGCTACCTCGAAAAACTTCTCCAACGATGCCACCGACTGGACACCGATAGGATATAATGTCGAGTTTCAAGGAGTATACAACGGGAACGGACATACCATAAAAAATTTAAAGATAAAAACCGGAAAGACAAGCCAGGGTATCGGCCTTTTCGGACAGGTAATTCAGTCTCTGCTGGTGGGTATAAATCTGCGCGACGCAGATATAACGGTCGGGTCTCCTGTAACCTACACAGGAACACTGGCAGGAACGGTCGACCAAGAGACGCAAGTAAACTATTGTTCCGCCACCGGAAAAATCAGGAAAGTTTCATGTAATGCCGACGGCGGCCAGCCGTACATAACAGGCGGGCTGATAGGAGATGCAAAGGATGCTTCAATAATCTTATGCCATGCCAATGTCGATATAGGGGAAGGAGGTATTTACAATCACACCTCGTCAGCCGCCATGAATGCCTGCACCATAGGAGGATTAGTGGGCTACATGTCAACAAACAAAAGCAGAATCGCATCCTGTTGGTCTTCAGGCAATATAAAGCTGGGACCTATTCCCGCAAACGCCGGGTATATTGTCACAGTCGGCGGATTTTTAGGCGGCGATGCCCATAGCGGCGATATTTACGGTTCCTATTCTTTAGGAAGCATAGCGCTCTCTTTCAGCGGAATGGCCAGCAGCGGTGACACCAGAACAGTAAACGCAGGCGGTTTTATAGGCACTGTCAACGCTGTTCTGTGTACATCTTGTTATAGTTATACGACACTTTCCCTTACGTACCCCGATATAGATTCGCAGGGTAATATAGGTACTGTTAATTTCGGCGGTTTTACACCCCTAGATTATTCGACATTCAGATACTGCTATGGAGACGGCTCGGTTCTGCCCAGAACAAGCTATTTCAATTATAAAATAAGCTGCTATGAGTTCTCTGATAGCCCGAATTCAACATCTTATTCCTGCAATACATTAGGCGGGAAAACGGTACAAGAAATTCTCAGACCAAGCAGCAAGATTAAATCATCCAAAACATTCAGATGCGCCAAGTACGACTCTTCCATCAATGCATACTATACGATGCCCCCGATGCTTTACATCATAAATTGGGACAGCGATAATTTCTGGAAGCAGACTCCGGCCGATCCGACATACCCCGAAATAAACTATTATGTAGATATGACGTCGTTATAGGCGTTATGTCTTTGCAGATACCATGTCTTTATCCTAAAAACAGCGTAACGATGAAAAAGCATATTTTACATATCCCATACAGTAAACGCAACGTATGCAATGGTGCACACGGCATACACTGTGTACGTAACACATTCCGTGCACGCAACACAAGCCATATACACAGTCTATTCATATGGTGCGGCATAGGCCTGTTATGGCTCTGTACCGCCTGCACGGAACAGGACGAGTTTTCCGCCGCCATCTTGCAACCTCTCACCTTCATCATAGACGAGCCCCTGCCCTTTCAGGAAATGACAGCAGGCAGCGGCAACACCGCCGCTCAGCCGTCAGGCAGGGACTACTCGCATGCACGTCCCCATACCCGTATCGCGGATTCGGGCAAAGCCGTGTCCTGGGAGAATAACGACAAGATATATCTCGCCGCAGCAATAACCGTCAGCACAAGTACCACGTACGCCTACTCCACCGCCACATACAACGGCAGTACAAAAAAATGGAGCGCGCTCACCCCGCCCATCTCCGCCCCGGCAGGCGCCAACGTCAATGTGGAAGCAATCTACGCCAAAGGTACGCTGTCCGGTAACACCATGACTCTTGCGGACAACAGCATCATAATGAAAGCGAGTACCAAAAACATTAAGGTCACAGCCCCTGCCGAACCCATAAATCTAACCTTTCTGAGCACGCAGGTACGGGTGGAAGTAGCCGGAATGGACAATGGCATTACCCCCACTTCCAGCCTTGCAAATATTCCCCAAAGCATAGACATACAGCCCGCCAAAGGCAGTTTCAGCATCACCACCGTCAGTAAAACGGATTTCATTTCCGACAACGGAGTGTATTACGTATTTCCCGGTGAAATAAACCTTGCAACATCCAATCATAAGGTCATAGCCCTAACCAACACCCGAGCCAACAGCTCCTATTTTCTTGACATGAGCGGCAGAGGCGGCCACGTCCGTCCCGACGGAGATATCCATGTAGGCGACTACTATTACAGCGACGGCACCTGGAGCGACGGTGGCTACCGGCTACTGACGGACGGCACCTGCCTGCAAGAAAACGTACCGCCCCTCGCAGGGAAAACATGTATCGGCATCGTATTCGCCGTAGGCCATTCAGATTATGATACATCCAACTACAGAAACACCGGCATCCGTCAGGATAAATGCCAGGCCTATGTGATAGCTTTAAAAGACGTGGGCGCTGAATGCCGGTGGGGCGTCCCCGGCCCTGTTGTAGGATGCAGTGTATCCAACAACGGCTCCTATCCCGAAAAAGACTGGAGCGGATATTTATATACCAAAAAAATCGATGATTATGCCACTGCTAACGGCTCAGGACTCGATCCTGAAAACTTTGACGGATACCCGGCCACTTATTATGCCAAAATAGCCTATGAAACGCAAGTAGCAGCCCCAGCGACAAGCAGCGGCTGGTTCCTGCCCGCCATCGGACAATTGTATGAAATTTGGCAGCAGAAGGATTTATTACACAACATTATTCCCGACCATAGACGGTACTGGTCGTCTTCGGAAGATAGCGCGAATACAAGTTTGTCCGTACTGGTATTAGATGTAGCAGCCACTCCCGTAAGCCAACGAATATCAAGCCTTAACAAACATGACCGCTATTCAGACCCTAACGGCACGTATTCCTGGGCGATTTTGGCTTTTTAGTCCATTATAGCGTGAGGCTGATATGACATGCACTGAGAACGGCGGAATAAATTGGGAAACGAAACTTTTCCGTTCTCCAATTTATTCCGCCGTTCGTCCATTCTTGTATCGAACAGGATGAATTCAGGCATCCGATTACCACAGCACCTTCCAGAACTTCCGGAAGTCCTGATACCGTCCATAACACACCAGCTGGTCTCCTGCCTGTATCTGGTCGTTATCCGGCAACTCGTTTACAACATCATGCTCTATGAAAGAGATGCCCAGACAGTTTTTCAACGTTTCGGCACGTTTCAGCGCAAGCAGCTTCAAACCGAATTCATTATCGAGCTTCAATTCATTGACACCATAGCCGATGAAAGTTTCAATATCCACGCCAAATTCCAACAGATGACAACCCCTCACCATAAGCGAGATTCTTCCCTTTGAGGACAATGATTTCTAAAAAGGGTTATTACAGCAGTATTATAGTCACTATGCCCCCGAAGTGAGCCTCGGATTAAGACCCAGAGAATAAAATGTCATAATAGCCTCATTAATGTCAATGCCCGTTCTTTATTATAAGATTTATTACTACAAAACATCGATTTATAATAAACTTTCTGTAACCTTTTATTTGTCCCTATCTTCTCTAAGATAGCTTCTTGGTTATCCAAAACCTCTAACTCTGATGCCAAATGCCATTTTTCAAGTAACTGCCTATATCTTTGTTTATCAATTTTTCGATTAGAATTGTCACATAAAAAAGCAAAATCAGCCATAAACGTAGGTGTTGCTATGCTATTTATAATAGATAAAATTTGCTCCATTGTAGATGTATCACCAGACAAATAGTCCCATAACTCAGAAGCTAAGAGCACCTCTCTATGATCAAAATATTTATCCATATTTATTATAGATGCTGTAAAACGTACTTTATCATAACTAGTGGGATCATTCGGATCAGTAGTTGGATCAAAAGGAAATCCAATATAAAATTTTATATCTTTACCTGGATAATGTCTGTATAAAGCAGCTTTCCCCTCTAATATTTTTTGTTTTTCACCTCTCATTTCCCCACTATTGGGTTTTACCGATTTCAACTCAATTGCAATGATTTCATCATTAGTCTCTAAAAACACATCTGCTGAAAAATCTATCGCATTAGTAAAAGGAGGTGTGTCTGGGACAAATAATAATGAATTAGAATTATCTAAATTCGGTGTTGCTTCACTATTACTAAGTTTAGTAATAATATCACTTGCCGCTTTTTTCTGTTGTGATGTTATTTGAAGTACACCAGCGCGCCCAGCTCCAGATGTAAATTCTCTTTTATCCCCGTCACTTAATATATGTGCAACTGATTCAAAGAAAGTTTGTCCCATTGTTGTATTTAATCCATGTAACCAACTGCTCATACTTATGAAGAATGGAATGTCTGTTACTTTTTCATCAAATTTATCAGAGAAAGCATTAAGAAATGCTTCATGAAAAGGTGCATTTCTATTTCCTGATGCATCTTGAGGAAAACTCTCAAAACGAGAGTATAATATTTTGATAACAACTTCTGCTATTTGTTCTTTTTTCTGATTTGATATAGCCATTTTCTTACAATTTAAATGAACAACTTTGATTAGGTGGAGTAATTCCTAAATAATCTTTATAAACCTGAGACTTATATTCAACCCCTATTTTGTTAATTTCATTGATGAATAATAGTATGTTCCCTCTCCCCCGATAAGATCCCAAAATTCATTTCTAATTAGCACAACTTTATCCTCTTTCATGTTGAACTACCTAGCGGGGAAATTCCAATTATAATTACTCTATCCATCATAGATGTAATTATTTTCTTAATAACTTCACTAACAATACTTAATTTATTCACCATTTTTGTCTTTTAAATGAAATATGATTTCAGCATACGCATTTTTATCTTTCTCTGTGCGATTCAATACAGGTCGTTTATACTGATTTACAATCTTCATCCCAGCCTTAGTTGCAATTTCCTGATATAAATTATACTTATCATTTGCAACTAAAAACACATCATAATTATCAATTAAATACTTTTTGGAATTAAGCAACACTTTTACTATACCTTCCACATAACTTTGTTGAGCAGCTTTGCCTTGACCTTTATATAACGGACCTATTTCTAAGCTTTCTTTTCTCTCTAGTTCGAATAAATCATAAGCATATGCGTGTTGTTCATGATAATCAATAACACCTACATATGGAGGGCTTGAGAAGATTCCATTGATTTTCTTTGTTACTACATCCTTTGCAAAATTAGAGTCTACAAGATTTAGTTTTTCAATTATATCAATCGATCGGCTATCTCCTGTCAAGCATATTTGATTAGTTTGAGTTCGAACAGAATCAAATTGTTTTAAACGTTTAATTGTATCTTTACTATAAGTTCTCCACCATTTCAATATTGAAAATGATGGCTTACATATCTTAAAATGTTTTGTACAATAATATGTTGTCGTAACAGCTTCTTTTAGAGTAGCCAAATCAGAATGAGTAGTAGCCCTACAAGAGCGCATTGTTCTACTCAAGATTATTTTAAGAATTTCTTTTATTTCCGGTAATTCGACTTGTTCTATTTCATTAGCAACAAACTCCAACTCATTGATTACATGTTTTATAAACCACTTGTTTATAAAATTATCTTCTCCAGAAGTCAATAATTCTATCTTATGTTTTTTGATTAAGTTATTATACTTATCAAGAAATTCTAACTCTTTTTCCTTTCCATATTTTTTCCCATCAACAAGTTTTTTTTGTACCTTAGCTTTATATTCAGGAGAAGGAAAGAATTCTTTATTATAAATAGCAAGTTCTTCCAAAAGTTCTTTCTCAAAAGCAGAAGTATGATTTTTTTTATCAAATTCATCTAAACCTTTAGTGATGACGCTAATATATCTTTCCAACAACTTAAAGTCATATTTTTTTATTTTGCAATTTGAAATCAATGTATTAAATATAGATACGTCAACACCAATAGCATGTATCCCTAATTCATTAGCTTGAACTAAAGTTGTACCACTTCCACAAAATGGATCTAAAACAATATCTCCCTTTTTAAAATACACTTCTTTTTTAAAATCATCAACATGAGAATCTAGAAAATATTCAACAAGCTGAGGTATGAATTTTCCTTTATAGGGATGAAGTCTATGAACATGTTTTGTCGTTTCTGATTCTTTTAAACTTTCAAAAGAAAGTTTCCAATTAAGATCATCACCTAATTTTTCTTTCCACAATTCTTCTTTTTTACTAAGTTTCTGGTAATACTCTTTCAATTCTGCCCTAGAAACCTGAGTACTACCATTTTCTCCAAATTTAGTTATCTTTCCATAATTAACAAGATAACTTATATTAGAAGGTGTTACTTCCTTATTCAAAAATTCAGAGGCCCACAAACTGGCATCTTTTATACTTATTAAATCTTCACTCATTTGCAACGTTTATTATTTGAAATATAGCAAGAACAAAGTAAATAAAAAACAGTAGAACTATCACTATTTATCAGAGTAGCTCCCCATAACGTTAAATCATGTGCAAATAACCGTTTTCCATATCCATGCTAATTGACAACAAAGTTACTATTTTCTTTTATTTATAGACGAATTCTCTGAAAATTTTTATTTTGCCACAAACAGTTACCATCTGAATTACAACACTTTATCAAAAGAAATGATATTCAGACAACATCTTTGCATATTTTGAAGAAGAGTGGTTAATATATCAGCTGTAACTGACATATGCTCGTTGAAGGTACCCGTATAACGCAAGATTTTTTGTCCTTTTTCAAAGAATTATATTGATAATTATCCAGTCAACTGCACATTAGTCAATCAAAAGCTACGTTTACTTTTACCCATAAAAGTAAGTCTGTTTACCCCAATATACAACATTGGGAATACAGTGATAAATGATATTATGATTATTTGTGCAAACAATACTTGCACAAACTTGCTCTCATCACAACACAATTCAATGCAGCTATCTCATAGTGTTCCATATTTTCGTTCATTAAGACCTCGTTTTACAGAGCTGTTGATTCTTTACCATAGGTTTTGACATGTCTGTTTCAAAACTTAAAGTACACTTCGACATTTTACTAATTATGCCGGAGTTTATTGCATTTTCCCAGCTATATTTTGCCATCTCGCAAAAAATAGCGAATTTTGCTCGTTCAAAACAACGGTCATACAAAATTAAAGATAAATGAAAAAAGCTCTAATCTCCGGAATCACCGGACAGGACGGCTCGTTCCTTGCAGAATTCCTATTGCAGAAAGGCTATGAAGTGCACGGCATCATGCGCCGTTCATCTTCCTTCAACACCGGACGCATCGAGCATCTGTACTTTGACGAATGGGTGCGTGACATGAAGCAGAAACGTACCGTCAACCTGCACTATGGAGATATGACGGACAGCAGCTCGCTGATACGCATCATCCAGCAGGTGCAACCGGACGAGATATACAACCTCGCCGCACAGAGCCACGTAAAAGTATCTTTCGACGTGCCCGAATACACCGCCGAGACAGACGCCATAGGCACGCTGCGCATGCTGGAAGCCGTACGTATCCTCGGACTGGAAAAGAAAACGAAGATATACCAGGCCTCTACATCAGAGCTGTTCGGCAAGGTACAGGAAGTGCCCCAGAAAGAGACTACCCCGTTCTACCCGCGCAGCCCGTACGGCGTAGCCAAACAATACGGCTTCTGGATTACGAAGAACTACCGTGAAAGCTACGGCATGTTCGCCGTAAACGGCATCCTCTTCAACCACGAAAGCGAACGCCGCGGCGAAACATTCGTAACCCGCAAAATCACACTGGCCGCCGCACGCATAGCCCAAGGCTTTCAAGACAAACTGTATCTGGGAAACCTCGACGCACGCCGTGACTGGGGATATGCCCGCGACTACGTGGAATGCATGTGGCTCATCCTGCAACACGACACACCGGAAGACTTCGTGATTGCCACCGGAGAGATGCACACCGTACGCGAGTTTGCCACGCTGGCCTTTGCAGAAGCGGGCATACAGCTTCGTTGGGAAGGCACAGGCGCAGACGAGAAAGGCATCGACTGCAAAACCGGCAAAGTACTGGTGGAAGTAGATCCCAAATACTTCCGTCCGTCCGAAGTGGAACAACTGCTGGGCGACCCCACCAAAGCCAAAACGTTACTGGGCTGGAACCCGCAGCAGACGAGCTTTAAAGAGTTGGTGCGCATCATGGCGGAGCATGACATGAAGTTCGTACGGAAACTGCATTTGAGAAGCAAAGAGATTTAACCAAATAATTAATTTTCAGAAACCATCCCATTCATTACAATGTTAGACAAGAACGCAAAAATATACATCGCAGGGCATCGCGGACTGGTAGGTTCCGCCATCTGGAAAAACTTGCAGGAGAAAGGCTACACCAACCTCGTAGGCAAAACCCATAAAGAACTCGACCTGTTGGACGGAGTCGCCGTACGCCGTTTTTTCGATGAGGAGCAACCGGAATACGTGTTCCTCGCCGCCGCTTTCGTAGGCGGTATCATGGCAAACAGCATCTACCGCGCCGACTTCATCTACAAGAATCTCCAGATACAGCAAAACGTCATTGGCGAGAGCTTCCGCCACAACGTGAAGAAACTGCTTTTCCTGGGCAGCACCTGTATCTACCCGCGTGACGCCGAGCAGCCGATGAAAGAAGACGTCCTGCTCACCTCACCGCTGGAATATACCAACGAGCCGTATGCCATTGCCAAGATTGCCGGGCTGAAGATGTGCGAAAGCTTCAACCTGCAATACGGTACGAACTACATCGCCGTCATGCCCACCAACCTCTACGGACCCAACGACAATTTCGACCTGGAACGCAGCCACGTACTGCCCGCCATGATTCGCAAGGTACACCTGGCCCACTGCCTGCAACAAGGCGACTGGGATGCCGTACGCCGCGACATGAACCTGCGCCCCGTAGAAGGTATCGACGGCGGCAACAGCAACGAAGAGATACTGAACATACTTGCCAAATACGGCATCGGCGAAGGGGAAGTCAAGTTATGGGGTACGGGAACGCCGCTGCGTGAATTCCTCTGGAGTGAGGAAATGGCGGACGCCAGCGTATTCGTCATGGAGCACGTGGACTTTAAAGATACCTGCAAAACCGGAGAGAAGGATATCCGCAACTGCCACATCAACATCGGTACGGGCAAGGAAATCACCATCCGCCGCCTTGCCGAACTGATTGCGGACACCGTGGGGTATCGCGGAAAGCTCACTTTCGACAGCAGCAAACCCGACGGCACCATGCGCAAACTCACCGACCCCGGCAAACTGCACGCGTTGGGCTGGCAGCATAAGATAGACATCGAGGAAGGTGTAGAGCGGATGTACCGCTGGTATTTAAGCAACGATAAATAAGCATGACGGTAAAACTCCGGCACATCGGCGGCATCGTATGGCTGATGCTCCTCTTTTGCATCGTCCCGGCAGTGGCGACAGCCGCTGCCACAACCTACCCTGTCCGGGGAAAAGTCATTGACAAGAACTCCCGAAAGCCCGTCGCCTACGCCAACGTAACGGTAACGGGCCTTCCGGGCAAAGGGGCTTCCACCGACTCGCTCGGCGTATTCCGCATCGAGCAGGTACCGCCGGGAATATACCGTTTCGAGGCTACGTGCATAGGATACGTCACCGCATCCAGCCCGGAATATATAGTCTCCGCCTCTACTCCGTTCATCGAAATAGAGATGGAAGAAGACGCCAATCTGCTGACGGCAGTCGTGGTTACGCCCTCTCCTTTCCGGAGAAGCATAGAAAGCCCTGTAAGCATGCGTGTCATCGGCTTGCAGGAAATCGAGAAAAGTCCCGGAGCCAACCGGGATATTTCCCGCATAGTACGCGCCTATCCGGGCGTGTCATTCTCTCCTGTCGGCTACCGAAACGACCTTATCGTACGGGGCGGCTCACCTTCCGAAAACCGTTTCTACATGGACGGCATCGAGATACCTAACATCAATCATTTCGCCACGCAAGGCGCGTCGGGCGGCCCGGTAAGCATCGTCAACGCCGACCTCGTACGGGAGATTACATTCTATACAGGCGCATTCCCCGCCAACCGCTCCGGAGCATTGAGTTCCGTGCTCGACTTCCGGCTTCGTGACGGCAACCCGGACAAGCAGACTTTCAAGGCAACCCTCGGAGCATCCGAAGTGTCCCTGAGCGGCAGCGGACATTTCAATGACCGCACCACCTACCTTTTCTCCGTACGCCAGTCGTACCTGCAACTGTTATTCAAAGCATTAGGGCTGCCTTTCCTGCCCAACTTCATAGACGGGCAATTCAAAATAAAAACCAGGCTGACGGAACATGACGAGCTGACCGTACTCGCCCTGACAGGCATCGACAAAATGAAGCTGAATACGGACGAAAAAGGAGAAGACGCCGAATACCTGCTCAGCTACCTGCCTACCATCCATCAGGAGACTTTCACCGTAGGAGCCGTGTACAGGCATTACGCCGGAAAGCACACGCAGTCCGTCACCCTCAGCCACAACTATCTGAACAACCGTAACCTGAAGTACCGGAATAATGATGACTCTTCCGAAGACAACCTTACCCTGCGTCTCCGTTCGGTAGAACAGAAAACCACCGCCCTGTTCGAGAACCGGACCCGTCTCGGACAATGGACTTTGAAAGAGGGTGCGGAACTTACCAACTCCGGCTATACGAATAATACCGACAGTCCGTTCTCGCTCTACAAAACCTCGCTCAATATCATCGGCTGGGGAGCTTTCTTCTCGTCCGACTATTCCACCCGCGACAACCGTTTCACCCTCTCCGCCGGCATCCGCGTGGACGGCAACAACTACAACCGCGGCATGAAACAATTGTGGAAACAGTTGTCTCCCCGCCTCTCCGCCTCGTACAAGCTGTCGGAGCAATGGATTCTGAACGGAAGCGCCGGGCTTTACCACCAGTTGCCGCCCTATACGGCGCTGGGCTACAAAAACAACGATGGGACCTACCTCAACAAAGCATTGAAATATATGCGGGTAATGGAAAGCAGCATCGGCGCAGACTGGCATCTGCACGACCGTATCATGATTTCCGCCGAAGGCTTTTTTAAGCGTTACAACCGTATTCCCCTCTCCCTGCAAGATAACATCCCGCTGGCCTGCAAAGGCAACGACTACGGCGTGGTAGGCAATGAACCGCTGGCTTCTACCGCCGACGGCAGGGCATACGGCCTGGAAACCATGTTCAGGTGGCAGGTCTCCGGCCGCTTCAACCTGGTATCTTCCTTCACCCTCTACAAAAGCGAATACCGCAACCATTCGGGAGACGATTACATTCCGTCCGCATGGGACAACCGTTTCATCCTCAACATGAGCGGCACGTACAACCTGCCTAAGCGCTGGAGCATAGGCGGCAAGGTGAGCTACATAGGCGGTGCGCCCTACACTCCCTACGATGAGGACAAATCATCGCTCGTCCAGGCCTGGGATGCCAAAGGACAGCCTTATTACGACTACTCGCTCTACAATACCGGGCGGCTTCCCGACTTCGCCCAACTGGATGTGCGTGTGGACAAGTCTTTCTACTTCCGCCGTTGCATGGTGGGGCTCTATCTGGACTTGCAAAACGTGACCGGCAGCAAACTGAAGCAGCCGGATGTCATCATGAGCACAGGCGTCATTGAAAACCCCGCCGCCCCCGCGTCCGAACAACGTTACAAGATGAAATACCTCAAACAGGAAAGCGGAACCCTGTTGCCTACCCTGGGCGTTACCGTAGAGTTTTAGGAAATCCGCCGGAGTACTATTTTCCCCTAAAAGTTTGCATTCTCTATATAAACCCTTATATTTGCACAATTTTCAACTAAATGTGCAATATAATAATGGAACAAAGTTTTATCGCCTATATAGAGAACAGTATAAAGGAAAACTGGGACCTGGACGCCCTGACCGACTATAAAGGGGCAACCCTGCAATACAAGGATGTAGCCCGCAAAATAGAAAAGCTGCATATCATTTTTGAAGCGAGCGGCATCAAGAAAGGCGATAAAATCGCTGTCTGCGGCCGTAACAGTTCGCACTGGGGAGTGACTTTCCTCGCCACACTGACGTATGGCGCAGTCATTGTGCCCATTCTTCACGAGTTCAAGGCCGACAATGTGCACAACATCGTGAACCACTCCGAAGCCAAGCTCCTTTTCGTAGGCGACCAAGTATGGGAAAACCTCAATGAAAGCGCCATGCCGTTGCTGGAAGGCATCTTCATGATGACCGACTTCACCCTGCTGGTATCGCGCAACGAACGGGTTACTTACGCCCGCGAGCACCTCAACGAGATGTTCGGCAAGAAATTCCCCAAGAACTTCCGCAAGGAACACATCGATTACCACAAAGACCAACCCGAAGAGCTGGCCGTCATCAACTATACTTCCGGTACGACCAGCTACTCGAAAGGCGTAATGCTGCCCTACCGCAGCCTGTGGTCCAACACCAAGTTCGCCTTCGAGGTACTGCCGCTGAAAGCCGGCGACAAACTGGTATGCATGCTGCCCATGGCGCACATGTACGGACTGGCATTCGAGTTCCTGTATGAGTTCTCCGTGGGTTGCCACATCTACTACCTCACCCGCATGCCGAGCCCGAAGATTATCTTCCAGGCCTTCGCCGACGTGAAACCGAACCTCATCGTAGCCGTACCGCTCATCATCGAAAAGATTATCAAGAAGAGCGTATTGCCCAAGCTGGAAACCCCTACCATGAAGCTGCTGCTGAAAGTGCCCATCATCAACGACAAGATAAAAGCCACCGTACGCGAGCAGATGATACAGGCGTTCGGGGGCAATTTCGCAGCGGTCATCGTCGGCGGCGCAGCTTTCAACCAGGAAGTGGAGCAGTTCCTGCGCATGATAGATTTCCCCTACACCGTAGGCTACGGCATGACGGAATGCGGCCCTATCATCTGCTACGAAGACTGGACGCGCTTCAAGCCCGGTTCCTGCGGTAAGGCCGCTCCCCGCATGGAAGTGAAGATTCTCTCTCCCGATCCGGAGAATGTACCCGGCGAGATTGTCTGCCGCGGCCCCAACGTCATGCTGGGCTACTACAAGAATGAAGAGGCTACCGCCGAAGTGGTGGACAAAGAGGGCTGGCTGCATACCGGCGACCTCGCCCTGATGGATGCCGAAGGCAATGTCACCATCAAAGGACGCAGCAAGAATATGCTCCTCGGCCCAAGCGGACAGAACATCTACCCCGAAGAAATAGAAGATAAGCTGAACAACCTGCCGTACGTATCCGAAAGCATCATCGTACAGCAGAACGAAAAGCTCGTAGGACTGGTATATCCCGACTTTGACGATGCCTTTGCACACGGCCTCAACAACGACGACATAGAACGCGTCATGGAAGAGAACCGTGTTGCGCTGAACGCGGAATTGCCTGCTTACAGTCAGATTTCCAAGATGAAGATATATCCCGAAGAATTTGAAAAGACACCCAAGAAGTCCATCAAACGCTTCTTGTATCAGGAAGCAAAAGGATAAGACGAAATAGTGGATAGCGGTGAGTGATTAGTGATTAACGGGTTATGCGGCCTGCGCTGATTGTTCACCGCCATTCATTCAATCCCCCCTAATCACTAATCCCTAACCCCTAATCACTAACCCTTTCTTTCTCCGATGAAAAACGAATTATTATTATCCGCCGCGTTACTTCCGTTATCCGGAATGTCAGGAGCAGTCCAGGCGGTGCCGTCAAGCGAGGCAATGCCCGCCGCGGAGCAACGCCCGAACATTATTTTATTTTTAGTGGATGATATGGGATGGCAGGACACGTCCCTGCCTTTCTGGACACAGCGCACCCGCTACAACGACACGTACCATACACCCAACATGGAGCGTCTGGCAACTCAGGGCAAGATGTTTACACAAGCCTACGCGTGCAGTATCAGCTCGCCTACGCGCGTCAGCCTTTTTACGGGTATGAACGCCGCGCGACACCGGGTGACAAGCTGGACGCTGCGTAAGAATACCACCCACGAGCAACCGGACTCCGTTATGATTTATCCCGAATGGAACGTTAACGGCATTTGCCAGGAGCCCGGTGTGGAACGCACCACGCAAGTTACCTCGCTGGCACAGGTACTCAAAGACAACGGTTACCACACCATCCATTGCGGCAAAGCCCACTTCGGGGCCAACGACACGCCCGGAGCCGATCCGCTGAAAATGGGCTTTGACGTAAACATAGCCGGTCATGCGGCAGGCTCTCCCGCCAGCTACTACGGCATGCAGAACTTCGGAAACAAACCTGACGGGAAAAGCCCGCTGGCTGCCGTACCCGGATTGGAAAAGTATCATGGAAAAGATATATTCCTCTCGGAAGCGCTCACCATAGAAGCCGAAAAAGCCTTGGACGACGCACGGAAAACGGACAGGCCTTTCTTCCTATACATGGCTCATTACGCCATACACACTCCTATCCAGCCCGATATGCGTTTCTACCAAAAGTATCTGGACAAAGGCCTTCCCCCGGTAGAAGCGGCGTATGCCACACTGATAGAGGGTATGGACAAAAGCCTCGGCGACCTGATGGACTATCTGGATAAGAATAATCTCACCGATAACACTGTCCTGCTTTTCATGTCCGATAACGGCGGGTTGGCCGCGCACACCCGTGCCGGACAACTGCATGTGCAGAACTATCCGCTCAACAGCGGAAAAGGTTCCGCCTACGAAGGCGGGGTGCGCGAACCGATGATTGTACGCTGGCCCGGCACGGTAGCCGCAGAAACCAAATGCGACCATTATCTGATGATAGAGGACTTCTTCCCCACCATTCTCGAAATAGCCGGTGTGAAGCATTACAATACGGTACAGGAACGCGACGGCATCAGCTTCCTGCCCTTGCTTACCGGCAAAGGCAAAATGCCCGCTCGCGACATATACTGGCACTACCCGCACAGTTGGGGTCCTTCCGGCCCGGGTATAGGAGCCACCTGCTCCATCCGCTCCGGAGCATGGAAGCTGGTATACTACTTTGACAGCGGCAAGCGCGAATTGTTCAATATCCCGGCCGACATCGGCGAACAGCATGACGTAGCAGCCGGGAACCCGAAACTTGTAAAGAAACTATCCAGAAAATTAAGCAACTATCTGCGGTCAGTGGACGCACAGCGTCCGATACTGCGCGCCACCCGACAGCCGGCGCCCTGGCCTGATGAAACATTATAAAGAATCATGAAACGTATATTTTCACTTATTTGCCTGTCCTTGCTGTTGGCAGGGACAGGCTATGCCCAGACAGGCAAGCGGCAACCCGTCCGTAAAGGAAAAGCGGGCGTCAACCTCTCCCTTTGGAAGAATCTCTCCACACAACGCACGGACACGGTCGGAAGCACTTTCTTCAATCTCGGTATCTTCTCGGCCATGAACCGTTTGAACGGCTTGGGAGTAAATGCATTGGGAGCCGTTGTGGGCAAAGACATGAACGGAGCGCAGTTCTCCGGCATATCCAATATGGTGGGTGGAAGTATGCGGGGCGTACAAATGGCCGGAATCACCAATATCAACGGCAATAATCTCAGCGGCCTGTCCGTTGCCGGGCTTGTGGGTATCACCGGGAATCATGCGCAGGGAGCGGTCTTTTCCGGCTTGGCCAATATCACGGGCGATAACAGCAGCGGAGTGATTGCGGGCGGCCTGCTGAATATCACAGGTGACAAGACCGCCGGCGTACAACTTGCGGGACTTGCCAATATTTCGGGCGGTAATTTTGCAGGCGTCACCGCATCCGGCCTGTTGAATGTGGCAGGCGGCGATATGAGGGGAATCCAGATTTCCGGTTTGGGAAACATCACAGGCGGTACGTCTGCCGGCGTGCAGCTTGCTCCCCTCAATGTGGCGGTTCGCGCTAAAGGACTTCAGATAGGTCTGGTGAACTATTATAAGGAAAAGCTGGACGGCTTCCAGTTGGGACTGGTCAATGCTAATCCGAATACCAAAGTGCAGATGATGCTTTTCGGCGGTAACGCCACGAAACTGAATCTCGCGGCCCGCTTCAAGAACAAGCTGTTTTATACCATTCTTGGCGGCGGTACGCATTTCCTCGATTTCAGCGACAAATTCTCCGGCGCGCTTTTCTACCGTGCCGGACTGGAACTGCCTGTTTACAAGCAACTGTTCATCAGCGGCGATTTGGGCTATCAACACGCAGAAACCTTCAGGAACAAAGACTATGGTTTCCCTGCCCGGCTGTATTCTCTCCAAACCCGCATCAACCTCGAATATCGCCTGACGGCAAAGTCAGGAGTGTTCGTGACAGGTGGTTACGGTTGGGACAGGCATTACAACAAAAACGCCGCCTTCGACAAAGGGGTTATTGTGGAAGGCGGCGTGGTATTGTTTTAGAAAATCTCCTTTTCTTTAATGAATCCCGTCCGGTAGGCTACCAGCAGTTTCTTCAAATCTTGGATTTGCGTTACGAGCTGCTTGCCCTTATCGGTATCTTTCACCATCATGCGCTGTGAGTTGAACTCGATAACGAATGTCGTGGACTTGATGTCCTGTCCCTCTTCAATCGCTTTCTGACGGCTTTGGAACGGGTCGTGCTGCACCAGCTGCATGCCGTGCGAATGATATACCAGCGTATAGCCCGCGATACCCGTTTCGGGCTGATAGGCCTTGGAGAAACCGCCGTCAATCACCAGCAGTTTGCCGTCCGCCTTTATGGGGCGCTCGCCTTTAATAATCTTCACGGGCACGTGTCCGTTGATGATATGTGAATGAGGCCCCGGTTCCACTCCGAACTCGGCCAGGATATTATCGCAGATATCGGCACGGTTGCGAAGCGTGTAGTAATATCCCTTGCTCTCTTTATGCAGCGCCTTGTCGGCTATGAAGTAACGCTCGAAAGTCGCCATCTTATCCTTGTCGAAAGACGGAGCGTCCGGCCCGCACCACATATACCACATATAGTCCAGCGCAAAGTTCTTCTCTTTGGAACCATCCTCGTCAAAGTAGGCGGTACGGATAAGCTGGTCGGTCTTTTGCAGCAGCTTATGCCCCCAGTACTCTTTCTTGCCGATGCGTACGTGCTTGAAGCTTCCGTCCTCATTCAAAGGCACGGACGCATGATACAGCAGGTTGCTGTTGCACACCAGGTACATACCGCCGTAAGTAAACAGGCAGCGCATGTGCTTCTTCAGCTTCTCGCTGTTCATAAACGAGGCATGAATCTTATCCACCAGTTCCCGTTCCTCATCGGTCAGGCGATACGGGTCAGCCGGGTCGATGGTCGGGAAGTTGGCGTCGCGCAGTTCGTATTCCTTACCCTCGTATATAAATACGCCCCGTTCAAAGTCTATCTTATGCAGCAACTTCCGGTTGGCCATGCCGAATTCCGGACGGCGGTCTATAATCTCCGCTTCCAGTTTAAGCTGGATAATCGTAATGGCCTTGTGCATCTGCGTAATCAGGCGCAATGTCTTTTCATTGTAATTGGCGTCGGCGAAGTTCATTTTCGGGGCAAAGATAGTGCAGGCGTCGTCCGCATAGGTATCCATCGCGAAGGTAGCCAGAGGCAGCAGATTGATGCCGTATCCGTCTTCCAGCGTCGCCAGGTTGGCATAGCGCATGGACATGCGGATAACGTTTGCTATACAGGCATCGTTACCCGATGCGGCGCCCATCCACAGAATATCATGGTTACCCCACTGGATGTCGAAGTTATGGTAGTCGCAAAGCGTATCCATGATGATATGCGCTCCCGGACCACGGTCGTAAATATCCCCCACGATGTGCAGGGAATCGATTGTAAGCCGTTGGATAAGGTTGCACATGGCGATGATGAAGTCGTCCGCACGCTTGGTAGAGATAATCGTGCTGATGATGACGTTGATATACGCGTGCTTGTTGGGCTCTACGCTGGACTCGTGCAGCAACTCCTGAATGATGTAGGAGAACTCTGCCGGCAACGCCTTGCGCACCTTCGAGCGCGTATATTTGGAAGATACGTTCTGGCAGACTTTCACCAGTTGGTTCAAGGTGATGAGATACCAGTCGTCCAGGTCTGTTTCCTGTTCCTTTATCAACTGCAATTTCTCTTCCGGATAATAAATCAGCGTACAGATTTCTTTCTTCTCGCTTTCGCGCAGCGTATGGCCGAAAATCTCATTCACTTTTCGTTTTACCGCGCCCGAAGCGTTCTTCAATACATGCTGAAAAGCCTCGTACTCTCCATGAATATCCGTCAGGAAATGCTCTGTTCCCTTAGGCAAATTCAGAATGGCTTCCAGATTGATGATTTCCGTACTGGCATCGGCGATGGTAGGAAAACTGCGCGACAACAATTGCAAATAGCGTAAGTCGCTGATTATACTTTCCGGAGTAATAGTTCCCATGATATGATTTCAGATTTATGATTTATATTCGGTTATCGATACTATCAGGAGCGATAACTCCTCTAACTCCTGACACACATTATTTCTCATTTTTCAATTCTCCATTCTCAACTTAACAAGAACATCAACAGCACCTGCGCTATGATTACCCGCAGGAACATACACATCGGATATACCGTTGCATAAGCCACCGACGGGTTATCGCCAGGGATGGTGTCGTTGGCGTAATTCAGCGCCATCGGGTTCGCCATGCTTCCGCACAGCATGCCTGCCATAGAGCCGAAATCCACTTTCATCCACTTAAAGGCAATCACGCCCACTATCAGTACCGGGACGACAGTCAGCGTAAATCCGGCCGCAATCCACAGCAAGCCTTCCGGACGGAATACCGTATCGAAAAAATGCGCTCCCGCGTCCAGTCCCAGGCAAGCGAGGTACAGCGACAGTCCCAATGCGCGCAGCATCAGGTTGGCGCTGCGTGTGGTATAGGTTATCATGTGCATTCTCGGTCCGAAAGTACCGATGAGAATACCCACGATAATCGGTCCGCCGGCAAGTCCCAGCTTCACCGGAGCGCTGATGCCCGGCAGGGAAATGGGGATTGCCCCCAAAGCAAGTCCCAAGATGATGCCGATAAATACCGCAACCAGATTCGGCTCCTTCAGGCTCTTGATGGCGTTGCCCAGCACTTTTTCCACATTCTGGATGGCGGCGGCCTCACCTACTACCGTCAGGCGGTCACCCAACTGCAAGGTCAGTTCCGCGGTGGCAAGCAACTGTACGCCGCTGCGGTACACACGGCTGATGTTGATGCCGTAATGATTGCGCAGGTGAAGCGAACCCAGCTTCTTTCCGTTCAGCTCGGGACGTGTCACCACGATACGCTGCGAGATGAGCTGGCTGTCTATGGCATTCCAGTCGATATCCTCTTTATTCCAGTCGGTATGTTCCTGCTCGCCGAACAGTACGGTCAACGCCGGGGCATACTTCTCCGAAGTCACCACCAGCAAGCGATCTCCTTCCTTTATTATCTTCTCGGAAGTAGGAATACTTACGTTGCCGTCCCGCCACAAACGGGAGATGACGAACTTCGGATAATTCAGACCGCCTATCTCCTTGATGCTTTTATCGAAGATGGCCGGATTGTGTACCTGAAACGCCGCGATATAGGTTTTGTTCGCATCATCTTTCTCTTTCAGTTCCAAATCTTCCTTACGGGCCAATGCCTTGCGTATTATCAGTACGGCAAGAATCACTCCCACCACCCCCAGCGGATAGGCTACCGCACAGCCCAAAGCCGGAGTGCTGGACTCCAGCCCCATCTGCTTCAAGGTCTGTTGCGCCGCGCCCAGCGCCGGCGTGTTGGTTGTGGCGCCGCAGAGGATGCCTACCATGTCCGGCAGCGATATGTTCAGTCCGTAACTGCCCAATACGGCCATCAACGTACCGATCAGCACCACTCCCAGAGCCAGCATGTTCAGTTGCACCCCGCCCTTGCGGAAAGAGCTGAAGAAACCGGGCCCCACCTGTAAGCCCAACGCGTACACAAATATTACCAGTCCGAAACTTTCCGCGTAGTTCAGCATCTGCGGGTCGATGGACAACCCGAAATGCCCGGCGAGAATACCGGCAAAGAAAACAAAAGTCACGCCGAGGGAGATACCGCAAATATGTACTTTCCCCAACCCCAATCCGATAGCTGAAATCAGTGAGAGCACCACCACCGCCTGCAAAGCGGAGTGTTCGATAAACAAACTATATAGCCATTCCAAAGTGTTACGGTTTTATCTACATTTAGAAGTGCAAAGATAGGAAGTTCCGCGAAGCCTAAAAAGATAAATGCAGGAAATTCACGCAAAGCCCCTCATTTCCCGCCTTTCACTTGTACAAAATATCTTTTATCACTACATTCACGGCATGAAACGCCTTATTATACCGATTATATGTATGCTCCTGCCGCTGGCCGGATGCCATGAACGCAAGCCGCTTCCCGGCCTTGATATCGCGGACAGCCTGCTGGTCAATGCCGGCGATAAATCCGGAGCCTTGCGCATCTTCCTGCAGATTGAGGAGCAATTGAAAAGCCGGCAAGACCCTTACGGCAAAGGACTGCTCTACGAGCGCATCGGCGACATATACTACGAGCAGATGAACTACGTACGCGCCTACCACTACTTCAAGCAGGCCAGAGAGAATTTTCAAGTATCCGACAGCCTTCGTGAAGAGACGGAAGCCACGCTTGACATGGCCGCCGCATCCTACCGCCAGAAAGACCTGGAACGTGCCATGAGGCTGTACTCGGCTGCCCTCGACCTTGCTGACGAGCAAGATAGTGAAGCGCTTGCCGAAACAGCACTCAGCAATCTCGCTTCCCTTTATGTAAAGTCGCACAAAAAGCAGATTCCGCAAGACCTGCTGCAGCGCATCGAACGGTCCGCACGCAAAGACACACTGTTCGGCAACCATACCATGATTGACGTACAGTTGCTCAAGCACCGTACAGACAGCGCACGCCATTATCTGAAACTGGCGGCGGCTCAGGATAATGATGTGCTGGACAAGGCGGAATTGCATTACACCGCCTACCGGATAGAGGCTTTGTCCGGCAATTTCCGGCAGGCCACCGATCACATACACCGTTATATCTATCTCACGGATTCCCTGACACGCTCAATCATGCAGTTTTCTGCCGGTGTAATCGAAAAAGAGTACTATCAGGAGCGTTCCGCTTTCGCCGAGTACCGGATGAAGCACCGCATTTTCTGGGAAATAGCCGTTATCTGCGGGATATTCCTTCTTGTGGGAGTAGCTTTCTATATTGTCCGCCAGCGCCTGCACCTGCAACGTGAACGTAACGACCATTATCTGCTGCTGGCAGAAGAAGCCCGTGCCGAATACCAGGCTCTCACCCGGCAAATGGAAGGGCGATACGACACGGAAAAACGTTTGAAGAATCTGGTAGCTTCCCGTTTCGACATCATCGATAAACTCGGCAAGACCTATTACGAACGGGAAAACACCCCGTCACAACAGGCTGCCATGTTTCAGGAAGTGAAACGAATCATTACCGATTTCTCAGAGAACAATGAAATGTTTCAGGAATTGGAGCAGATGGTCAATACCTGCCACGACAATGCCATGCAGAAGCTTCGGCAGGTTTTTCCTGCGATGAAAGAGAACGACATCCGTCTGCTTTGTTATATTTTTACCGGTTTTTCTCCGCAAGTAATCAGCTTGTTCATGAAAGAAAGCGTGGCAAACATCTATGCGCGTAAATCCCGGTTAAAGTCACGCATCAAAACTTCCGGAACACCTCATACGGAGCTGTTCATGTCCCTCTTCGGATAACTGTCAGACGCATGTTAGAAAAAGACAAATCCTCCGGAAATTAATCTACTGTAAAACAAGCATATAGAAAACAGCCTGTTAGATTTACACGTTTATATCGTAACTCCCCGAAGAAACGGATTCGCTACTTTTGCAACCAAAAATAACGATAATAAAAGTGTAAAAATATGAAGAGTAAGATTGTTTTTTTAGTGTGTATCATGTTTTTTATAGTAGCGTGCGAGAAAGAACAGATTCCTTTGGAGAAACCCATTGAAGCCCCCGCCCCATCCAGCAATGATGAAAAACCGGAAGAGAAACCGGAAGGTACGACAGAAGGGCAACCGGAAGAGAAACCCGAACAGCAACCGGAGATACAAGCTACGCTCGAGAAGTTATCAATCGCGCAACTGCCTCATAAAACTTTCTATACTTTAGGAGAAGAACTGAATCTAAACGGACTTCAACTAACCGGATTATACAGTGACGGGAAAGAATATCCCGTCACTGTCAGTCCGGAACACATCAGCGGTTTTTCTTCCGAAGCTCCCGCAGAGCATTTGGAGTTAACAGTCAATATAGAAGAACGGCAAGTGAGCTTTATCATTCAAGTTGCACCCGTTCGCGTGCGGGAAGGCGTGCTGACAGAAGTCCTTAAAGGTTACAGTGAAATCACGCTTCCCCCCAATGTAACGGCTATCGCGCCGCAGGTATTCCAAGGTAACCGGCAAATCGCCAAAGTAATAATGAACGAAGGATTAACTTCGATAGGCGAAAGAGCATTCTTCAATTCGAGCATACAGGAAGTAGTCTTCCCCTCTACTTTGAAGCAACTCGGACAAGACATCTTCTATTACTGCAACCAGTTGAAACGCGCCGATCTCTCACATACGCAAATCACCCGCTTGACTTCCGGAAGTTTCGTATACGCCGGTGTAGAAGAAGTATTATTGCCGTCTACGCTCCAAAGCATAGAAGTACAGGCTCTGATGAAGACAGGTAAGCTGAAATCCGTTGTCATCCCTCCAAATGTAAAATATATCGGTCAGGAAGCGTTCCGGGAAAGCGGCATCATCAATGTACAGCTCCCCAACGGTATCTCTACCATTGTAGACCGCGCTTTCTATTACTGTCCCAATCTGACGGAAGTGTCAACCTATGGTCCTGTTTCGGACAACGACCCCGACGCCATGATTCAAGCCTATTGTTTTGTTGGATGTCCCAACCTCTCCCGGCTTGAAATACCCCGGAGTATCCGCATCTTGGGACAAGGGCTGATAACGGGTAATCAAAAGGTAAACAAACTGACAATCCCGTCCCGTGTTGTCCGAATCAATTTTTCCGCTTTTGACAATACAGGAGTTAAAGAGGTCATTGTAGAAGCCGTCACGCCACCCGCTACTCCCGAAGGCGAATGGTACGGATTCCCTAAAACGGTAACAAGTATCCTCGTCCCGGCACAGGCTGTCGAAGCATACAAAACCGCCCGAGGCTGGAATAAATTTGCAGAAAAGATTGCGGCCCGTCCGTAACACTTTCCGCTTCCTCTGCCATAAACTTAAATAACGGAATCCGCATGACAACAAGCAGATATAACACTTTCGGGTACATCCTGATATTTATTTTCTCATCGATAGGAACGTCCATATACGCACAGGAAAAGGGAACCGTGAAATATTGGAAAGTGGAATTAACGGGAGCCGTCAACACTTACGACGGCTGGGAAATAGAACCTTCCGTAACCTACCAACCCGTCCGTTATATCGGACTGACGATGGGACTCTTATTCTGCAATCCGATAAACGAGAGCGGTTTCATCGGAGAATCGCAAGACAAACAATGGTATTGGAGTGCAGTGGACGACGATAATGGAAGTTATCTTTTTGCCCTGCGCCCTTCCGTCCTATTCACCTCACCTTCTATATGGCTGGGCGAGGATAAAGATTACGCCTTATCTTTTTCCATTTCTCCCGGAATAACCATGCCTTTGCCCCCGAACCGGGAATTCAATATCGAGTACTTCCCGCAAAAGCCCGGAGCATGGACCGCCTTTAAAACAGAGCATGTCAAAAACAAAGATGCGACCTTTGTTTACTACCATCTCCGAAGTGCCGTATCGCTCGAAATAGACGACAGCATCATCCTGTCAATGGGATATACTCTTTCCAACTTCGACTTATATGGCGGAAGCCGGAATATTGTCATCGAGGGCAGGAAACTGAATCCTGAACGGCACCCCTTGATGCATTCTTTCTTTATAGGTATCGGTTATCGCTTTTAAACGAAAAAAGCGGTTGCCAAAATGACAACCGCCTTTTTCGTTTTAAAAAAATAACTCAAAGAAAAGTACACCCTCAGGGATTCGAACCCTGGACCCACTGATTAAGAGTCAGTTGCTCTACCAACTGAGCTAAGAGTGCTTCTATTAAATTGTAGTGGATACGAGAATCGAACTCGTATTACATGCGTGAGAGGCATGTGTCCTAACCGTTAGACGAATCCACCGACTTTTTAGAAAAGCACCGGCTTTTGCAAACCGATGCTTTCTATTTTTGTTCCTTGCGGAAGCTGGGGGATTCGAACCCCCGGTACGGTTACCCGTACGTCAGTTTAGCAAACTGGTGGTTTCAGCCACTCACCCAAACTTCCTTAGTAACCAACATTCTTCTCAAATGCGGTGCAAATGTATGGTAAACTTTTGGACTATGCAAATCTTTCCTGCATAATTTTTTCCTCATTTTCGCAAGAAAAGAGATAACACGTTAACACTCAAAATCTAATAGAGCAGAAAAAAAACAATAAAATCAAGCTTTCGCCATCAAACATTATTTTATAAAACTCTTACTTACCCATTTCATGCTATACCAACGACGCACAAAGATAGCACCCCGAATGTTTTCATCCAGCAAAAACGCAATCCACATACCGCAAATTCCCCAACCAAACGGAATTCCAAACAAATATCCAAGCCCCACAGCCACGCTCCACATCACTACCAGTCCCACATAGAACGGATAATTTACATCTCCCGCCGCACGCAAGGCATTGGTAGCGAAAATATTGATAGGCCGCCCTATCTCCAGTACAACGTCGATTATCAGAATCGTGACCCCCATTTTGATAATTTCGGGATTAGACGTCAGCCAACCGAAAATAACATGTCCCAAAAGCGCCAATATACAGGACAGAATCAAGGTTATCATCACAGACTTCTTCATTACATACTTCCCCATCAGAAAAGCCGCCCGAGGTTTCTTCTCCCCTATCAGATGTCCGATACATATCGCCCCGCCCTGCGCCATAGAAATGCTGAACAGATAGGCGAACATGATAATATTGACACAATAAGTACGCGTAGCCAACGCTTCCACCCCCAACATATTAATGAAATAAGTGATTACCACCTGCGAAGAACTGTAAGAAAGTTGCTCACCGGCAGAGGGCAGCCCCACCTTCATCAAATTCTTCAACTCCATCCAAGGGAACGGACGGAAATAAGCCAACGGAAAACGGTGGATATGTTTGCGAAACAGGATGACGAACAGAATAACCATCGAAACGCCCCTGCTGAAAGCCGTGGAAATGGCAGCTCCCTCTACTCCCAGCTCCGGGAAACCGAACCGTCCGAAAATCAAAGAATAATTACCTATGATATTAAGGATATTCACAACCACCGTCACCATCATCGGATATATCGCCTTGTTTGCGCTACGCAAGGATGCGGAAAGAGTCAGAGACAACGCCTGAAAAAAGGCGAATGCCCCTACGATACGCATATAATCCATACCATCCTGCATCAGCTCAGGTCCGAGTCCCATCAAACGTAAGATAGGCTCCGCACCGCCGAACAGCAGCATACTGATACTGACACCCACCACCAGGTTAACCAGAACAGACACTCCCACCACCTGTACCACCTGTTTATGCAACCTCGCTCCAAGATATTGCGAACACAAGACCGAAGTACCGAGGTTTATCACCTCAAAAACCAGAAAAGTCAGCATAATAATCTGGTTGACTACACCTACGGCAGCCACGCTGTTATCCGAATGGCGGCTCAGCATGATGGTGTCCACCGCGCCGAGCATCATTATGAGTAATGTCTCTATAAAGATAGGAGCCGCCAGTTTGGCAAGCCGTTTCTTCAGGTTCTCCTGCTGTATCATTGTTCGTGGGATGTGCTATGCTAAAAATCGCGCAAAGATACGGAAAGGAAAGAGACGCGAAATTGATACATATCAAATAAATTTCCTTATCTTTGCCACACTAAATGACACCCCCAATCTACATTAACTGTTATGGAAACATTACTCAAAGAGACAGTTGATATCACTGTCAATTCCCGTTATCCGGGCATGGCTCCCGAAGGCAGACGACAAATCGAAGAAATCCTGATTCGCAAAGAGGTGGAAAAAGGCGAGCTTCTGTTGAAGGAAGGACAAATCAGCCACAACATCGTACTCGTCGGCAAAGGCATGCTGCGACAGTTCTACTACAAAAACGGCAAAGACGTCACCGAACATTTCTCGTATGAAGGCTGCATCGTTATCTGCATCGAAAGCACCCTCAAAAAAGAGCCCACCCACCTGATGATCGAAGCGCTCGAGGACAGCATCGTCTACCTACTTCCCTATGACAAGTTGATGTTACTCACCGAAATCTCCCGGGAAATCAATATGTTCTATCGCAAGATACTTGAATACTCCCTTATTGTTTCACAAATCAAAGCCGATTCCTGGCGGTTCGAGACTGCACGCGAGCGTTACAACCAACTGATGCGGCACCAGCCGGAAGTCATCAAGCGTGCTCCCTTGTCGCATATCGCGTCTTATCTGCTGATGACTCCCGAGACATTAAGCAGAGTGCGTTCGGGCATACTCTGATTTTTTGCGGGGGTGCCCGAACCGGTCATATCTGAATTTATATAGAATATTTATCCTTTCTATATTTAAACCTGTTCTATCTCAAATCTTTTTTTGAGATAGCTTGTTATCAAGCTCATTATTCATCTTAAAATTCAGATTATGACTACAATATATACTTTTGCGCAAAGTGCCATCGAAGACGCCAGAAGCGCCGGGCGCTACGGCACCGCCAACTTGTACACCAGCGCCATCAACAGTTTCCGTAAATTCACCGGAGACATCCCTCTCACCTTCAAAGAACTCACGGCAGGTCTGATTAAAACTTACGAAGAAAGCCTGCTCCAACAGGGACGGCGTCACAATACCATATCCGCTTATATGCGTATGTTACGCTCCATCTTCAACCAGGCGCATTTACAAGGTATTCCCGACGCCATATCCGCCGACGAACTGTTTCGTTTCGTTTTCACAGGATACGAACCCACCGCCAAGCGGGCTATTTCGCCCACTCTCATACGGCGCCTCTCGCAATTGAATCTGGAGAAGCAGCCCAACTTACGCTTCAGCCGCGATTTGTTCCTGCTCAGTTTCTATCTCAGAGGGATTCCGTTCGTCGACCTCGTCCATCTCCGCAAAACGGACATGAGATACAACACCATTCATTACCACCGGCATAAAACCCGCCAGCAGCTATCGGTCTATATCGAGCCTTATGCCGCCGATATCCTGCACCGGTACACCGACAAGCGTTCCAAATCCCCCTATCTCCTGCCCATACTTTCATCCACCGGCGCAGAGGGTTACCGACAGTACAAGAGCGCTTTACGCCTCTATAACCAACACCTGCACCAACTATCCAAAATGCTGCGCCTGAATGTACCGCTAACCTCTTACGTAGCCCGCCACAGCTGGGCCACTACCGCCAAAGAAGAGGGAGTGGCCCTTGCCATGATAAGCGAGGGTTTGGGGCATAGTTCCGAAAAAGTTACACACGTATATCTCGCTTCTTTTAACAATAATGCGATGAGTAAAGCCAATAGAAAAGTAATATCTACAATTCATAGCAAAGAAAAAAAAAGAAAAAGCAAAAAATAGCGTGTCAACTTATCTTACGAATTAATCAACAAATTTTACAAGAAATCCATTCTCTTACTTACAAGGTAAGAGAATGGAATAGAATCGGGAAAAAACGTTTTATAATGACATATAAGGATACTATCCCAATGAAACAGGATAATTTAAAACAGGTTGCGCCTTTATTTCTTCAGAAACGGGTATTTGTAAAAATCAAAGGATTATAAAAATTATATCTGTAATTATTTTTAAATACAAAAAATATGTTTTATACCTTTTTATTCCTATTTACAATAAATATACACCAATAAAAAATACAAATTTATTTATTTGTATTGGTGATTTTTTTTCTATCTTTGTCGCCATGAGAAGAGATTCTCTTACCTTGTAAGTAAGGGATTTCTTTTTTCCACTACCTTGTAAGTAGGAGAAAAGACAAACAAATAGAACAAATATACAGCAAAATCATTCATTTTATCCACCAAAATAAATTGAATGACAGGACATTACAGAAGGTATGAGACAGGTTTTACGTTTCAACAGAATTATCAAATGCATCATCATCGCAGGCGATTTATGTATACTTAACGCTATTTTTATAGTGTTATATCATACATTGGACAGTAATACGCTTGGAGCTACATTCAGCAATTCTCTGCCTCAACTGCTGGTTCTCTTGAATTTAGTATACATTGTATGTAACTATTCCAAAGGCATCATCCTGCACCAGCGCATCGTACGTCCCGATCGTATTATCATGCGCGCCATCCGCAGTACTTTTTTCCATGCTTTTGTATATATCAGCTTAATCAGCCTTGCGGATTTCGGAACGCTCTCGGCCCGTTTTTTCACGCTATTCTATATATCGTTTTTAGCGTGTCTGATTATTTACAGGCTGGCATTCAGACATATCCTGAAATTATATCGCCGTTCCGGCGGAAACTCCCGTACAGCCATACTGGTAGGTGACGGCAGCAACATGGTGGAGCTTCACCATGAAATGACCGGCGATCCGACTTCCGGTTATCGGGTAGTCGGCTATTTCGCGGAAAGCCCTTCCTATCTTTATCCGGAGCATCTCCCGTATCTGGGTGTCCCGGAACAGGTAGTCCCCTACCTCAGCTCCAACAATATCGAACAAGTATATTGCGGACTGACTTCGGCTCATAGCAAGGAAATCCTGCCCATCATCAATTATTGCGAGAACCATTTTCTGCATTTTTACAGCGTACCCAACGTACGTAAATATTTAAAGCGACGCATGCATCTCGAAATGTTGGGAAACGTGCCCGTCCTGTACATACGTCAGGAACCGTTGGCTCAACCGGAGAACCGTATGCTCAAACGTCTGTTCGACATTGTGTTCTCCTTGCTTTTCTTGTGTACCCTATTCCCGATTATTTTTATAATTATAGGAACCGCCATAAAAATCAGCTCTCCCGGACCTGTTTTCTTCAAACAGAAACGCAGCGGTGAAGAGGGTAAAGAATTCTGGTGCTATAAGTTCCGTTCCATGCGCGTCAATAAAGACAGTGATAAGCTGCAAGCCACTAAAAACGACCCGCGTAAAACACGCCTGGGCAATTTTATGCGCAAAAGCAATATCGACGAACTCCCCCAGTTCATCAATGTGCTATTGGGTGACATGTCCGTAGTAGGTCCACGCCCGCACATGCTGAAACATACCGAAGAATACTCCAAACTGATTGATAAATATATGGTGCGCCACCTTGTCAAACCCGGTATTACCGGTTGGGCCCAAATCACCGGATTCCGCGGCGAAACCAAAGAATTGTGGCAGATGGAAGGACGCGTAGAACGAGATATCTGGTATCTGGAGCACTGGACTTTCATGCTCGACCTGTATATCATCTACAAAACCGTAAAGAACGCGGTAAAAGGAGAAAAAGAAGCCTATTAAACAGTGAGTTGAAAATTGCGAGTTGAGAGTTAAAAATCATAAACACATGAAAAAAAAGAGTCTGATTATTTTATTATTTCCGCTAATACTTACCGGATGCCAAAGCTACAAGAAAGTACCTTACCTGCAGGATGCTTTACAGCAGACCGCAACAGCGAATACGAACGTTCCCGATATGAGTTTGTACGATGCGCGTATCATGCCGAAAGACTTACTGACAATTGTAGTGAGCTGTCCCGAAGAACCCGAATTGGCGGAACCTTTTAACCTGACAGTAGCCACTCCTGTAAGCAATACCGGCAGTAAATCCCTTACTTCCCAACCCGCATTGCAACAATATCTTGTAGACAACGATGGAAATGTAGAGTTCCCGGTATTAGGAACCATTCATTTGGGAGGGCTTACCAAAGGAGAGGCCGAACAATATATCAAAGACAAACTCAAACCCCAATTCCGCGAAACTCCCATCGTTACCGTACGTATGGTGAACTACAAGATTTCCGTTATCGGCGAAGTAGGTCGTCCGGGAACTTTCACCATATCCAACGAGAAAGTTAATATCCTCGAAGCTCTTGCCATGGCGGGTGACATGACTATCTACGGCATCCGGGACAATGTAAAACTGATTCGCGAAGACAATAACGGAAAACGGGAGATTATCACACTCAACCTGAACGACCAAGACATACTGCAATCACCTTACTACTACCTGCAACAAAATGACATTCTGTATGTCACTCCCAATAAAACGAAGGCAAAGACATCCAATATCAGTACCAGTACCACAATCTGGTTCTCGGTTGTCGGATCATTGGTATCATTGGCGAGTCTTATCATCGCGATTACAAAATAAGGAGAATTGAAAAACCAAAACAGAAAATTAAAAAATACGGACGTGAAAGAAGAAATATACGACGACTTGTTCGAAGAAAAAGAAGAAAAGACCAACTGGCAGGCTATACTTTTCAAATATGTCATCCGCTGGCCGTGGTTTATCGCCTCAGTCATCCTTTGTCTGGTATGCGCCTGGTTCTATCTGAAAACCACCACTCCTGTATATAACATCAATGCATCCATTATTATTAAGGATGACAAGAAAGGCGGGAACGCAAGCGACCTTAGCGCTTTCGAGGATATCGGCATCATATCTTCTTCTAAAAACATTGACAATGAAATCGAAATTCTTCGCAGTAAATCGCTCATCAAAGATGTAGTCAGCGAACTGGGCTTATATATCAACTATTCCGGTGAAAGCGGATTTAACAAGACCGATTTATATGGTTCATCTCCGGTACTCGTACACTTCCTGCCGGAAGATGCCGAACGCCTTACCGAGCCGATACTTCTGAGTATCAGCTATAATTCCGACCGTCAGATAGATGTAACGGCAACTGTTAAGGGGAATACCGTCAACAAACATTTCACGGAGCTGCCTGCCGTTCTGTCCGGTGAAGCGGGTACACTCACTTTTATGTCCAATCCTTCCGTAGCCCTCACGGGCAGCGGTAACATAGAGGTAAGCATCGTCAATCCCCTATCCGTAGCCAAAGGTTACCGGACAGCCCTGTCTATCGAACCGACCAGCAAAACCACTTCCGTCGTTACCGTATCGGTGAAAAACACCAGTAAGAAACGCGGTGAGGATTTTATCAACAAACTGATAGAAATATATAACAAGAACGCCAACAACGACAAAAACGAAGTTGCGCAGAATACCGCCCGTTTCATCGATGAGCGCATCTCCGTCATCAATCAGGAGTTAGGTACCACGGAGCAGGAGTTGGAAAGCTTCAAGCGCGAAGCGGGGCTTACCGACCTCAGCAGCGATGCCCAGCTTGCCATCAGCGAACAGTCCGCCTATGAAAAACTTTGTGTGGAAAACGGCACGCAACTCAACCTGATTCAATATCTCTCCGAATACATCCGGAAGCCGGAAAACGTAACCGCCACTCTCCCTGCCAATGTAGGGCTGAACGACGAAACCCTGTCCGGACTCATAGCACAATACAACGCCCTGATTTTGGAACGCAACCGCCTGTTGCGCACCTCTTCGGAAACCAATCCGGTTGTACGCCGTCTCGACAGCAACATAGAGGACATGCGCGCCGGTATCATTACAACCATTGCCAGCGTGCGCAAGGGATTGCTCATCACCAAAGCCGACCTCGACCGCCAGGCAGGCAAATACGCCGGACGCATCAGTAACGCCCCCGCTCAGGAACGCCGCTTTGTCAGCATCCAGCGCCAACAGGAAATCAAAGCAGGACTTTATCTCATGCTGTTGCAGAAACGCGAGGAAAACAACATCGCGCTGGCCGCCACCGCCAATAACGCCAAAATCATTGACGATGCGATAGCGGATGATTTCCCCATATCTCCTCAAAGCAAAAAAATCTACATGATAGCCCTCGTGCTCGGATTCGGTATTCCGGTTGGAGTCATTTATCTCCTGAACCTACTCAGTTTCCGTATCGAAGGACGTGCCGATGTCGAGAAGCTCACCGATGTACCCATTATCGGTGATGTTCCCCTCACAGAACCGGAAGCCGGACACACCCATACCATTGCCGTCCGTGAAAACGACAATGACATCATGGCGGAAACATTCCGCAGTCTACGCACCAATCTGCTTTTCATATTGGGCGACCCGGATAAAAAAGTAATCCTTGTCACTTCCACCATGAGCGGTGAAGGGAAAACGTTCATCGCTTCCAACCTTGCCGTCAGTCTGGCGCTCTTGGGTAAAAAGGTAATCATCGTCGGACTGGATATCCGCAAACCGGGGTTGAACAAAGTATTCCACATTCCTCATAAGGAACGAGGCATTACCCAGTATCTGTCCGCTCCCCAAAATACAGACCTGCGTTCCATGGTACTCCCTACCGATATCTCCGCCAACCTCAGCGTACTGCCGGGCGGAGCCGTACCGCCGAACCCGACGGAACTGCTGGCGCGTCAGTCTCTGGCAGATGCCATCGATATATTGAAAAAAGAATACGATTACATTGTGCTCGACACGGCTCCCATCGGTATGGTAACAGACACGCAACTCATCGCCCGTGTAGCCGACGCGAGTATTTATGTCTGCCGGGCCGACTATACACACAAGAACGATTACCGGCTAATTAATGAGTTGTACAACAATAAACGCCTGCCTAACTTATGTACCGTCATTAACGGACTGGACATGACAAAGAAAAAATACGGCTATTATTACGGTTACGGTAAGTATGGCAAGTATTATGGCTATGGTAAGAAATACGGATATGGCTACGGGTATGGCTATGGTGACACCCCCGATACCAAATAAAATATATACCCCATAAGTCCGGGGCTTGCACGCGCGACACCGTTCTCGTTTCCGGGCTTATTTTTTGTTTGTTTGCTGGTATGCTGCGGCGGTAGAGCGCTGCTGCCGGGCATACCTTTTACACTAACCGATCACAAAAACAATGCAGAATACGAATCACATAGAAATAAAAAGCAGCACAGCTCACCGCCAATGGCTGGTGGCCTATGTACAGTCGTGCCTCGAGAAAAAAACCGCGCAACGGCTTGCCGCCATGGGTATCGAGTGCTATCTGCCTGTTCAGAGCGAAATCCGCCAATGGAGCGACCGCCGCAAACGGGTCGACCGGCTGGTGATTCCCATGATGATATTCGTACACGTCACTCCGCAGGAGCGGCCGCTTCCCCTAAGCCTGCAAGCTGTCAGCCGCTATATGGTGCTGCGCGGTGAAAGTACTCCCGCCGTCATTCCCGACGAACAGATGGCGCAGTTCCGCTTCATGCTCGACTACAGCCCCGAAGCAGTGGAAATGTGCAGCGTCCCGCTGGCTCCCGGCGATGCCGTAAAAGTCATAAAAGGCCCCCTTGCCGGCCTTGAAGGAGAGCTCATCACCGTCAACGGGAAAAGCAAAGTAGCCGTGCGACTGGATATGCTGGGATGCGCGCATGTAGACATCCCCATAGGGTTTGTCGAGAAAAAGGATAAAAAAGAAAAGGCTGTACGATGATTTCACTTTATCACCTTACAGCCTTTTCCGCATCATGTCAATTACACGTATTCCCGTCGCTAAAGCGTCATCGCATTTGCTCCAAACACGCCCAGCACAGCCGAAGCCACCGCAATCACCACCTTCAAAATCGTATCCCAGATTCCTCTACTTTTACTCATTTTCTTGCAATTAATTTATAATTCATAACTTATAACCCATTCTCATCCCAGCGGATTCTCTTCCTCTCCACCGGTATTTCCACCGCCGCCATTACCGCCCGGTGCCGTGCTTCCATCGGCAGATACCAGCTCGAAAGAGACATTGTTGGCAGCTCCTTTCGTAGTGGCAACCGAATCGTTCACCAGCCTCAAAGTCGTAGCGACCTTGAAGTTAATCCGCACCTTATCGATGTTTTTCACCGTACAATCCTTGGGATGTTCCGTGGCCACACAGTGAAACGAAGTGCGGAAAATACCGAAATCATCCAAACGGACACTGTTACCGTCGGTCAGTTTCTCACGCATGTTTCTCACGATAGCCTTACCTACATGCAGCACATCCTCTGCCGACATGCCACCCAAAGCCTCGATTTCTTCCGCGATGCGTTTCAAGTCATACATCTTCGCGTCACGCGGTTTTCTTTTCAAGGTATACACCAGCGGAGAAGTCTTGTCTCCGATCTTTTTGTAGCGCTGTGTACGCACTACCAATGCTGTCGCCATAATTCTTCAGTTTTTAATTGTTAATTGTAAAACATTCATCATTCAGTCCCGAGGGGCCCTTTCTCCTGACTGACCATGCAAAGATAACGCTTCGCCCACCCGTATCCGCCCCTTCGCGCATCATCACACACCATAAGGCGTTTTTCAGCGGTTTTTGACACCTTACGACGCGATAAACCACGCTCTTTTCTTCCACAACCCACTAATTATCATTAACTTTACATCATACAACAAGTCATAAAAGCCATGGAAAAATCCTCTTTCACTCCCCGCAGTTACAGCAAAAGCGAACTGGCAATGCTATACAGTCCCTATATCACACCCAAAGCCGCCGTCCGCAAACTCAACCGCTGGATAGCTTTCAACCCCGGACTCCGGCAACAGCTCGCAGCCACCGGCATACTCCCCAACGCCAAATGCTACACCCCTATCCAAGTGCACGCCATCGTAGAAGCGTTGGGAGAACCGTAACATAAAAACTCCAAGCGTTTAAAAGCCGAACGCCCGGTATTTCAGAGGCAAACACCGAGCATTTCAGCCTGAAACACAAGGCATTCCGGAAGTAAACTCCCGGCCTTTCGGGAGCAAACTCACGGAGTTGTCAGCCCCACCCACGGCAGCCTGTCCTTATCCAGCACTTTCCCTTGCATCTCGGTCATTATCTGTTCCTCGGATTCCCGTTCGTCATATCGCCCGCACGGTTGCCTCACGAACAGCACACTCCCTGTCCGGCACAAATCCTGGTCGCGTACTTTCAACATATCCAGCCGGGTATAACTCCTGTCCGGCTGCTCGATGCGGCTGATGGAAAAGATGAAATCGGCCAGGTTCGCCCAGTTGGCACTGCCCGAAATGGTGTACATGTCTATTTCTTCCAGTTCGTTCTTCCCATTCAGCTTTTTCAGGCTGCGGGGATGCGCCACGATAATCACCCAGATTCCGTTGGTACGTCCCCACGCCTGCATCTGCGTCAGCATGGCTTTGATGGCCTGCGTCTCCGTATTGTAACGTCCGGTTTCCACTTCCATGAAAAGATACGGGTCGATGATGAGATACTTCAACGGTACGGCACGTTTCACCCGTTCCGCACGCTCTATGATGTTGGCGGGTGTGGGCGAAACCTCGTGCAAATCCAGGTGCGCCATGTGCCCGTCCAGAAAAGAGACGATGGGTTGCAACTGTTCACGGGTATATGCCGCCGTGTTCACCTTACCCAGCATCAGGCGGATAAGATTCGCCATGTGCTTGTTCTTGTCGGGCACCTCGAAGGAGAGATAGCACACATAGCGCCCCGTCTTGGCCATAAGGCGGCAAGTCAGGTCATTCAGGAAATCCGTCTTGCCGCTATTGGGCTTTCCGGTGGCGATTATCAGCCCGCCCTGGTCAGTGGGATGAAACACATGGTCGGTAAGCGGACCGTAACCCACATCGTAACCGTGGTCGTAATTGCCGCTCAACACATTCATAATCTCATCCGCACGCTCACTTACCGTGATGATGTCCGACGTATGATGCGGACACGCCGAGTCGATAACCTCACGTACCACACCGGCGCCGTACATCACAAGCACGTCGGATATATCCTTACAACCGCCGGGCAGTACGGTGAACAGGCAACGCGTACCGAAATAGTCGGCAAGATGCTTCACAAGCGTTCTTCCGGGCAGGTCGCAGTCGCCGCAAATCACCAGTTCCCGCACCCTGTCCAGCCAGGGGCGGAAAGCCTCGAAGCCTTTGGAGAGGTCACTTGCCGCGCCGTTGGGTACGCTGATGACGTACGGATATCCCGCCTCATGCAGGGTCAGCACATCCCGTTCACCTTCGGTGACAATCAGGCGCGGAACGTTCTCTTCGGCAATCCGCAACGGATTGATGCAGTCGATATTGTAAGGCGGGCAAGGCGTGGTGGGCGACTCTTGGCTCCAGCACTTGGTATAACCGGAGGCGGAAACATCGCACGAGCGGTATTTCACATTGACGGGTTGCCCGTTGATGTAATTCACATAGGCGATACAGTGGTACATCATTCCCACAGCGTTCTTTTCATCCTTTTCACCCTTTCCGCTCTTACCGTCCTTGCCGCCGAAACAGCGATGCATCAGGCAACCGATACGCGCATCGACAGCGGTTTTCAAGGAAATGCCCATATCGGCAAGGTAGCGGCGGGCCGCAAGCTGTTCAGGGTCTGAAGTCTCCGGTTCGTCAGTCAGCGGTTTGATTTTGGAGATTATCTCAGGCGACAGCCGCTTGTAGTCTTCGGGAATCATAGATACCTCGAACGCGGCGTTTCCCCCGCCGACCGATGCCAACGCCATACCGCCCGGCTCTCCTTTTCCGGAACTCCGCTTTGCCGCCGGCGAAGCTCCCGCCGAATACGGATGTCCGGCATCCGACCGTACCGTGCCCCGCCGTTCTTCCCAAAAATCCTTCAACCTCCCGTGAAAGTCGCATCCCGCATAGAAGCAGTGATACAATCCCGTCTCTCGTGAAATGGAAAGATGTTTCTTCCCGCACTTGGGACACTCCGCCACAAAATTTTTCCCTACATTTCTACGCTCAGGAAAATCACTCAAATAATAAAAAGGTTTCATCATCCGATATTCATAATTTATAGTCTGTAACTCATAATTCAACACTCCCCCATTTTCCGCTCAGCACATTCCACTCCGCTCCCGCACCCGGACGGGGCGGCGCTTCATCCGGTATATTCACCACTCCTTCCAGCGGGTCGTCGTAAAAGCGCAGGCCGCTTTCCTTATCCGTCCACTCAAACTCGCCAAGCGGGTGATTATTGCGTTGCTCGCTCCGCATATCGGCAAGTTTTTGTATCCGCCTCTGTCTTCCGGCATGTGCGGCGTCTTTTTGCATTCGTTGTCCGCCGGCGGATTTCAGCAGGTTGTTCAGCCAGCATAAGCGTCCGGCATAGGTGGATTTCATGAAGCGTTCCTGTCCGGCAAAATAAGGTACCAGCAGCTCATTCACCAAGTACACCAGATTGAGGCATGCGTCTTCACGTGTCAGTCCCTCTTCCTGCTGGAAACGATTGATGAGCGGAGTAAAGACTTGCGCTTTCTGTATCGGATTCTCATTGATGAGATGAAAGAAATGTCGTGCGGTCTCCAGACTTTTTTCCGCGGAAGATATCTTTTCGGAGGATATATTATTCTTATTATCCTGTATAGTATATATATTATATATATCACCCTGCGGTAATTTTACCGGTAAAGTTTCCGCGGGATCATCCGTTTTTTCCTTCTCTTTCCAAAGGCAGGAATAGAATGAACTCATCCCGTACACATTATCGGCGAGTATGATGCCGAACGCCCCGCTTTGCCGGACTGCCTCGACCAGAAACCGTGCGTTCTTAAACTTCAGCGACTTACTGATATCATAGAAATTTTCTACGGGATAGACCGCATCCTCATTCATATAGGCGGGCATCCCCAAGAGCAACTCCAAAAGTTTCGCAACGGTGGAGTCTGTGATTTTCCGACTTTTCCATTGTCCGATGGTCTTTTGCAGCTCCCGTACGGAAAGTGTTGTTTTATGTGCTTTCATCGCATTTTATTTTAATTTATTAAAAAAACTGTCGCAAAGATATACCTTTGCACCCACATTCTCCGTACCCATATAGTGGGTACGGATATCAAACATTTCTATTTAATTAACTAAAAACAATTTCATTATGAAATCAAACAGATTCATTTCCGACCATCCGGAATTCGGCGCGTTCCTCAAAAAAGAACTGAAACAACTTGGTATTCCCAGAGAGGCATTCCGTTCTACTTGTCACATGAAGCAAAGCTATCTTGAGGACATAAAAAAGGGCTCCATAATTATGAGGTAGATAGTTACCAGCTCATTCTGAGCGCATTTGAAGAGTTCACGACACCGGAAAACGCACAGCGTATCTATCGGGAAGGGGTAAAATTCTTGTTTCCTAAGCTGAAAGACTAAGGTTTTATGGGTTTATGAAGAAAAATGCCTTTCAAATTTCTTCATAAACTTTGGAGCATTGCAAGTTAATTCGTAATTTTGCTGCACATTTATCAATCACTATTGCTTTCGCCTGCTCAATGATTTGGGAGGGGCGAAAGCGTAGCGTACTCATCCGTATCTATCCAAACAAAAGTTCTAGCGTATTTGAATTCAAAAATATTTTGCAAAAAAATATTTTATGAACCTCTTTATGCATATTCCACCCTCTCATTACTTTTAAACAAATAAAACATAATCAATATGGCACGGGATATTAAAATTGCAGTAGCCGGAACAGGCTATGTCGGACTAAGTATAGCGACTTTGCTCAGCCAACACCATCAAGTAACTGCGGTAGACGTAATACCTGAAAAAGTTGAACTGATAAATAACCGTCAGTCACCTATCCAAGACGAATATATAGAACAATTCTTAAAAGAGAAAAATCTGAATTTACGTGCTACGCTTGACGGAACATCTGCCTACAAAGATGCCGACTTCGTTGTAATAGCCGCTCCCACCAATTATGATCCAGTAAAAAATTATTTCGATACGAGCCATGTGGAAGAGGTCATAGATTTGGTATTGGAAGTAAACCCTAATGCCGTGATGATCATTAAGAGTACAATACCCGTAGGATACTGTCAATCACTTTATAGCAAATATGCAGCAAAAGGTATAAAAAAATTAAACTTACTATTCTCACCGGAGTTTCTCCGCGAAAGCAAGGCTCTTTATGACAACTTATATCCAAGCCGTATTATCGTAGGTACAAAAACAGACAACGAACAACTCACCAAAGCAGCACATTCTTTTGCTGCCTTACTGCAGGAAGGAGCCATAAAGAAAGATATAGATACTCTTTTCATGGGGCTTACCGAAGCCGAGGCTGTAAAACTTTTTGCGAACACTTATCTTGCCTTACGTGTCAGCTATTTTAATGAACTGGACACATATGCCGAAATGAAAGGACTTGACACAGCGGCTATCATCAATGGAGTATGCCTCGACCCTCGTATCGGTACACAATACAACAATCCGTCTTTCGGCTATGGCGGTTATTGCCTGCCCAAAGACACCAAACAGCTTTTAGCTAATTATAGCGACGTCCCTGAAAATCTGATTGAGGCAATTGTAGAAAGCAACCGTACCCGCAAAGATTTCATAGCAGACAGAGTGCTTCATCAAGCTGGTTATTACGATTATTATAATCGGGGCGATTTTAATCCGTCAGAAGAGAAACATTGTGTGATTGGCGTTTACCGATTGACGATGAAATCAAACTCTGATAATTTCCGCCAATCATCTATTCAGGGGGTAATGAAACGTATCAAAGCCAAAGGCGCGGAAGTTATTATTTATGAACCGACGCTGGAAGATGGAAGTACATTTTTTGGCAGTCGGGTAATGAATAATCTTGATGAGTTCAAAAAACAGAGTAATGCGATTATTGCGAATAGATATGATGTCTGCTTGGAAGATGTGAAAGAAAAGGTTTATACGAGGGATATTTTTAGGAGAGACTAAAGTATGATATGATACAATATCGATTTAGCTGAAAAAAGAGTTCTTGTAACAGGTGCCACAGGATTCATAGGGAGTAACTTATGTAATAGATTACTTCATAAAATACAATACACAACAATCATAGACATCGATAACATGGTGGTGTCATGGTTTCAAACTTCACCTGCTCTGTAATGACAGAGGAGAGACAATAATATTTTGCCTTACAAGAGCTAATGTGGATGGCCGTAGCCCAAAGGACTGGATAATCCTGATAAAAGATTTGTATGGAGAAGGCTTTGCAGACAGGGGTACATCCCCAAAAACTATTCAACAGCCTGTTTGATGATGGCATCAGGCTCGCTCATGGCATTAAGACAAAAATGAAGAACAAACTCAGTCATTCTAACTCTTATCCCAAACTCACGTAATATATGTCTAAAAGAATCAACTACATTGATTATATGCGAGGTATTGCAATCATCCTCGTAGTAATGAGACACTTGATACAATTCAATGGTTTCCCAACTAGCAATCCTGCATTTGAATTTATTTACAGTTTTCACATGCCCCTCTTTTTTGCAATTATCGGATATATTACCCAAAGAGTTACAAGCATAGAAACTATATATGAATATTTCACATATTTGAAAAAGAAGTTTCTCAGTATTATTCTTCCACTAATAACCTGGTCGCTATTTATCAATCCTTATTTATTAAAAAAACAATGGGAAATATTATCTTACGAAGAAGCATTAAGAATATTACAATACCCTGGCTTATGGTTTCTCAAAATGCTATTTATCATTTTAGTATATTATGGCATCTTCAATCTGATATGCAATAAATTAAAGCCTACAAATTTTTTATGATATTTTTTTGCGATACTCCCCACCACATTGCTAACGTTAGCATCTGTATATCTGAACATTACAGAGACAAACTTGATTCTATTCACTTACGCTTTCTATTTAGGATGTTTCACTGCAAAATTTCCTATCATAGAGCGTTTATTAAACAAACAATCGGTTTATGCCATTTCTCTCTTGTCATTTTTTACATTATCTACTCACTGGAACTTTGCAGGGAATCACATAGATGATATTTATAAAATTGTAGTATCAACTTTTGCTTTTATTACCCTACTGAACCTTTGCCAGAAATTCAATTTTAACATAAAAGTAAAAAAAAACATTACAATTATTTAAACCCAATCGTTAGCAATATATATACTTCAATTTAGATTATGCAACTTTGGAAATGAAACCCTATTTATTCATATTCATAACATGAATCCGTTCGTTTTATTTTTACTCACTTTAATCGTTGCTATACCCATTTCATACATCTGCTGTATAGTTACTAAAATTATCTACACCAATTCTTTTTTAAGTTTTTTCTTATTTGGGAAAAAGAATTAGCTTCTGACAAGTAAAACATCTATAGCAACCTCCAAAAACAATTCATGAGTTCGACTGCCAACCGTGTCATAAAAAATACCGGTTACCTGTATGCGAAAATGGGCATCACCATGTTCATCTCGCTCTATACTACCCGGTTGATATTAAATTCTCTCGGAGCCAGCGATTTTGGTATTTTCAATATTGTAGGAGGAGCTATTGCCATGCTCGGTTTCCTCAATGCCGCTATGGCAAGTGCCACCCAACGTTTCATGTCCTACTGTGAAGGAGAAGGCAATAAAGAGAAACAGAAACGCATTTTCAATATCAGCTTTATTCTCCATTTTTGCCTTGCATTCATTGTTGGCCTAGCTTTACTGATTAGCGGATATTTCTTTTTCAACGGCATTCTCAATATTCCTGGGGAGAGAATCTTTGCTGCCAAAGTTGTATATGGAAGTCTGATTGTCAGCACTATGTTCACAGTGATGAGTGTTCCTTACAATGCTGTGATGAACGCTCATGAGAATATGAAATATTTTGCCATTGTAGGCATCCTGGAATCGCTGTTAAAGCTAACTGTAGCTTTTGTATGCGCATATACTAGTTTTGATAAATTAATTGTTTATGGCATATTAATGACCTGCATACCGCTCATCATTCTTACCATTATGCGAATCTATTGTCACAAACACTATACTGAATGCATTATCTCTCCACGTATGTATTGGAACAGACAGCTCATGAAAGAAATGACAACTTTCGCTGGATGGAACTTTTTAGGTTCGCTCAGTAGCATCGTCTCTCAATATGGGTTGAGTGTGGTTTTGAATCACTTTTGGGGCACCCTATTAAATACGGCGCAAGGAATAGCCAATCAAATTTCAGGACAGTTAATGACCTTTTCAAATGCCATGCTCACAGCATTGGGACCTGTCATAACCAAAAGCAGAGGCAGCGGAAACAATGTGCTAATGCTACAAGCCTCTTTATTAGGTTGCAAATATGCATATATCATCTTATCGTTTTTTGCCATACCATTTATATTAGAGACGCCTTATCTTCTTAAATTATGGCTAAAGGATGTTCCTGAATGGAGTATTGTTTTCTGCCAATTACAATTGCTAAGAAGCATCATAGAGCAACTTACCGTAACTATTGGCGCAGCCATAGCTGCACAAGGTAACATAAAAGGAATATCCTTGTATAAAAGTATACTCGGGTTCCAGCCTATCATACTCACAGCCATATTCTTCTATTATAGTTTCCCACCCTATGTTATGTACATTATATGGATTATTTGCGGAGGAATCATCGGTGGATGTGTTTCATTATATTATACAAGAAAACTATGCGATCTAAGTCTTAGGCAATATGCGAAAGTGATCTTATTGCCTTGCCTAATGCTTTCTACCGTTATGCTCTTCTTTGGGTTTATACCACAATTGATATTCTCTGAATCTTTCTACCGATTAATGGGGACGTGCTTGCTAACCACAGTTAGTATGGTAATCTTTAGCTGGAAGATTATATTAGGACAAACAGAAAAAAAAATCATAACCTCAATATTTCAAAAAAATAAAAGAAAGGTATGTTTTTGGATAAAATAAAGAAAATAAGAAAGATTAAGAGTGCAAAAGACATTACAAACTATTTATGGGGAATCAGCGTGAGAAAGACACGTGCTACTTGGCTATATCCCTTTCTCTATCGTTCTTATTGGCATTATCTTTTGCATAAATCCTCCAAGCCCAACCACCAATCAAAGAAATCCTATTACGCCGCTCGCCCGAATCCGGGAGCCGGTATCGGGCATCAGCTGGCAAATTGGATAGCCGGATATTGGTATGCCAAGCAACTCGGTCTTACATTTGCCCATATACCATTTTCAACTCCGCAGTGGGATATTTTTTTAGGATTCGGAAACGGAGAAGTCAAAGTTGAAGAGTTGAAGCGGCAAGGAATAAAGATAAGGAAACTCCCTTTGTTCACTGACGGAAATACGATAGAATTCGCTTTAAACAAGGCAATCATTCAGTCGTATGCAAATGAGAAAGTCGTTTTCATAGCAGAGCAAGACCAATTCTACAAAGCACAATATGGAGTAATGGAAGAGTTAAAACAAAAATTCCACTCTGCTCCAGCACGAAAGAATGAAAAATTAATTTATAACAAAGACCACTTTAACATAGCCATCCACGTAAGAAGAGGAGACATTATGCTCGATCCATCTAATCCTAACTTAGTTATGAGATACCTAAGCAATGATTATTTTGAAAAAGTGTTGAAACAAGTAACAGAAAACCTGCAAGCCAACAAGCCTATCCACATTTATTTCTTCTCACAAGGAAAGCCAGAAGATTATCCTGAGTTTGCACAATATCCTAATTTACATTGGTGCTTGGATATGAACGCACAAGAATCATTCCTACATTTTGCCTATGCTGACCTATTGATAACCAGCAAAAGTTCGTTCTCTTATAAACCAGCCTTACTGAATAATGGAATAAAAGTATGTCCCAAGAATTTCTGGCATGGATATCCTACTAGTAAGGATTGGATACTCGTTGAGAATGACGGAACAATTGATTTAAATGAAAAATCAAAATTCATATAAATAAACATCATCAATGAGCCATATATAAACGAAAATTTACTTTATTATCTCCATAACACTAAATATTAATAAAAATTCAAAAAGTAACTATCATGAATCCTATATCTATCTTCATCTTAAAGGTTCTCCGAAAACTATATGCAAAGACTTTTGGAGGATATGTATTACCACCGCTACAAAGGGAAGAAAATATTGATAAAATTTCAGAGATTATTTACGACTTATTATCTTCTGACAAACCATGTATGATAGCACGATTCGGCTCAACAGAATTATCTGCTATAGTCAACTATTTAGGAGTAAATACTCCACACCATTCTATTTGTAAATTTATCAAAGGGGAACAACCGGAATGGTGGTGGAATCATAATATTATGAATCAGATGCAGCAGTGGAGTGGTTTCTTTCCTGCTACTCCACAAAATATGCAACGATTTGGAGAACTGATGATAAATGATACAAAAGAAGTTGATTTATTAGGAAGTTGGCTAAAAGAAGAATATCTTCTATCTTCATATATGCCTTCTGTTCGAAAAGTCAGTCTGTTGAGTTTAGAGCCTTTTTGGGCTCAGCATCCATGGACTCGTATTTTAAAAAATAAAAAGGTTTTAGTTATCCATCCTTTTGCTGAAAGTATAAAACAACAATACACAAAAAAAGATTTACTATTCAAAAACAAAGATATTTTACCCACATTTAAGCTAAGCACTATAAAAGCAATCCAAAGTATAGGAGGAAATGATCTGTTCTCGAACTGGTTTGATGCACTGAATTGGATGAAAAATGAAATGAATAAAATTGATTATGACATCTGCTTAATAGGATGCGGAGCATACGGCTTTCCATTAGCAGCCCATGCCAAAAGACAGGGGAAAAAAGCCATTCACTTAGGTGGAGCACTACAACTTTTATTTGGTATTCGTGGCAAAAGATGGGAAAATCCTAATTATGGAATTAAAACTTTAAAACGAACAGGAGCATATCTCGGACTTGTTAATGAGCATTGGTGCAGACCAAATAAAATAGAGAGACCGACAAATGCCTCAAATGTGGAAAATGGATGTTATTGGTAAATATTAATAAAATATGAAATATAAACTTTTAGCAGTAAGTATGAATAGCCAAGTTAATATTGGCGATTATATTCAAGCATTAGCTTCTTCCCAATTTCTCCCACAAATTGATGATTTCATACAAAGAGAAGAACTAAAAAAATATGATGGTGAAGAATGTAAAGTGATAATGAATGGATGGTATATGCATAATCCTAAGCAATGGCCACCTTCTTCCAAAATCCACCCGCTATATGTAGCAGTCCATTTTAACACTTCTGCCAAAGAGATACTATTTTCTAAGGAAAGTATAAATTATTTAAAACAATTTGAGCCAATAGGATGTAGAGACACCTATACCAGAGATTTATTGCTAAAACAAGGCATAGATGCTTATTTTTCTGGCTGTATGACACTTACATTAGGCTATAAATATCAAACAAAAGAGAAGGAAGACAAATGCTATTTTGTAGATCCTTACTTCATTACTCACTGGAATCTTAGTTCATTTTTTTCAAATTTAATCTATTTAGTATTTCATTGGAAACCTATAAATATAATCGCGCACAAATATCCCGAAACAAAAAAAGGATTAAGAAAAAGGATGATACTCACAACATTTTACCGAAAATACAAACGTTACTTTACAAAAGAGACATTAATCAATGCAGAATATATTTGCCAGCAAAGTAATTATTATAAAGACAATTTTTCATCAGACGAGGCACGTTTAGAAGAAGCAGAAAAATTAGTGAAAAAATATGCCAAAGCACGCTTAGTTGTAACATCTAGAATACATTGTGCTTTGCCATGTTTAGGATTAGAAACACCTGTAATTTACACAATTGACGGAAATCAATCTGAAGTTAGCGCATGTAGATTAGGCGGTTTACAAGAACTTTTCAATATATTTGAATGGAATCAGAACCATTTAATTCCTCAATTCTCTGTAAAAGAGAAATTTTCTATAAAAAAAACGCCTAAAAATAAAGATTTATGGAAATCCTATGCAAGCCATTTAAATCGAATTTGCAAGCAGTTCATCGATGTTAAACAAATTCATTTATAATAAGCGGCACCGTTTATGTTTGCTTGTTTTACTCATAACAATGCAAGCAGGTACAATTCCTATAGGAAATCTTTATGCATGGTGGTTTATAGATTTTATAACACTATATACTCTTTGGCAGTTTAAAAAAGTAACAACCCGATATTATCTCATTGACATTTTTTTAGGATGGGTTCTAATTTCAACTATTCGAGGCATTTTCATTGCAGAGAATTATTGGGAATGGAAACAACTAATAAGTGGTTTTTTAGCATTATCTATTCCACTTTTCTCATACGCATTTGACAAACCACACATAACTGGAAGAGTTATCAGATATTGGCTAAAATATGCCATTCTACTATTTTTATTACAGCTTCCTACGCTACCTAATGGAGCGTATCACTTCTATTTAGGCCCAGTTTTTTTAGTTGGTTGTTTTATACCTATTACTCCTAGAAAATGGCAATATATCCTTATCGGTTTATTAATAATAATGCTTTCAAGCAACTTAGATGCAAGAAGTCAAGTAATAAAATCTGCCATAGTTCTTCTAATTGCAATTGGCATTTATTTTTGGAAAATCATTCCTAATATAGTATTTAAAGTTATACATTGGGCTTGTTACATAATTCCTATAGTGTTGCTTATTCTAGGTGTGACAGGCAGATTCAATATATTTGAAAATTTAGAGTCAAATAAAGGAAAATATGTTGAGAAAGTAATTATGAATGGTCAAGTCGTAGAGATCGATTTATCAACAGACACTCGTACTTTTATTTATACTGAAGTTATTGAATCTGCTATAAAGCACGACTACGTTATATGGGGAAGAACACCAGCCAGAGGTAATGATAGCAGAGCCTTCGGAGCATACAATGCTGAAATTTTAAAGACAGGAAAATATGAGAGACACAAAAATGAATTATGTCACCTCAATATTTTCACATGGCTTGGATTAATTGGAGTAATATTATACACTATTATATACTTGAGAAGTTCGTATCTAGCAATCTATAAATCAGAAAATATTTACCTACGTTTCTTGGGATGTTTCATTGCTTTCCGATGGGCTTATGGGTGGATAGAGGATATTAACAGTTTCAATATTATGAATATTTCTTTGTGGATGATGATAGCTATCGGACTATCTTCTAAGTTTAGAAGTATGAATAATAAAACATTTAAAGATTGGTTTCTCAAGTGTTTCCCTTTTTAAAACTTATTAAATAATTATGAATATACTATGGATTAGCTTCTATGGTTCTTGGACTTTACCTTTGCTCCACGAAATCAGCTCAAACAATACAGTAGGTGTAATTATTCCCCACATAGGAGGCAAAAAGAATTTAAAAGAAGAGAAGGAAGGTATTACATTTTATTCCGTTGCTTTTAGTAAACAGGAGTGTTATAGATTGATGAATTTATCCACATTCATTAAATACAAACAAGTTATCGATGAGTTTAAACCTGATATTATTCACGTACATGGCACCGAAAAGAATCTTGCACAAATTCAAAACTTTATAAAAGATATTCCTATCGTTATATCTATACAAGGTCTATTAACCGGATATAAACCTTATAGTTCCAATTACATAGACATAAAGGAAATAAAAAGATTCCGAACCCTAAAAAATTATTTGGGCTGGGGGGGAATCAATTTAATGTATAAGTATTTTAGTAGAGGTAGTGTATATGAGTCAGATATCCTTATTAAAGGTAAATATTTCATTGGTCGCACCAATTGGGACAAAGCACATGTACTATTCAACAATCCTCAAGCGCATTACTATCACGGAGAAGAACTATTAAGACCTGAATTTTATAAACATGCTGCCTCTTGGAATACAGAAACTTGCAGAAGGAATTCTATTTTTATGCCATCCGGATTTAATCCGATTAAAGGTCTCTATTTAGCCATTGAAACTATTCATCTTCTCAAGCCTTTCTTTCCTGATATTATGTTGATTGCACCTGGATTAAATTTCAATATAACTGGGAAGGACAGACTAAGCAGTAGAATATGGGGAGAAGAATATATGATTTACTGCAAACATCTCATAAAAAAATACGATTTAAAAAACAATATCACAATACTTCCTAAACAAGATGCAAACGGAATGATACAACAGATGAAAACAGCCAATGTTTTTTTATCACCTTCATCAATAGACAACAGTCCAAATGCTGTCGGCGAGGCAACCATGATAGGTATTCCTATAGTAACTACACCGGTTGGTGGAGTTACCTCATTCATGACAGATAATACCACAGCACTCTTTGGCCCTGCTGGTGATCCCTATGCAATAGCCTATCAAATAAAAAGAATATTTGATAGTGATGAATTGGCCATTAACCTTAGTGCAAACGCATATCAACTGGCATTAATCCGCCATGACAGAGTAAAGATAGCAGAACAATATCTTAATATTTACCAAACAATCATAAATGAAAATCATAAATGAAAATACTCCATTTACTCAATGAATTAAAATTTTCAGGTGCTGAAATAATGTATGTAGATGCTGCCCCTATCTTTCAAAAATTAGGGTGTGAGCTGACAGTAATAAATACAGCTAAACAATTGGGCGAATATACTCCGTATTTTGAGAAAGCGGGATACAGCATTATACACAAATATATTCCATCCTCAATCTCCGCTCATTGGAAAATGCGTAACGAATTAATCCAGTTAATTAAAAGAGGCGGATATGATGTTGTTCACATTCATCGATCTGATTTGCGTTGGATAATGTCTTATTGTGCATGGAAAGCTGGATGCAAAGCTGTATATACAACTCATAGTGTATTTCGTTCCCATTGGTACAGTTATCCACTTCACTATATGCAACGTTGGACAGCTTGCTACCTTTTTCACTGCACATTTCAAACTATAAGTGGCTCCGTAGATGCTAATGAGCACAATTACTACCATACCCGAACAACCCTTGTATATAATTGGTATGGAAGCACGCGTTTCTATCCGGCTACAAAAGAAGAAAAAAAACGAACCCGTCTAGAACTAAATATTCCACAAGATGCCTTAGTGATAATTTCTGTAGGAGGATGCAGTCATATCAAACGCCATCATGACGTTATAAAGGCCATGCCTACCATTCTAAAAAAATATCCGAAAGCCATTTATTTACATTTAGGAGAAGGAAACACTCTGGAAGAAGAAAAAGTATTGGCTAAAAGTTTAAATTTAAACCAAAATGTTCGCTTCTATGGAAATCAAAAAGATGTACGCAATTTTTTGATAGCCTCGGATATATATGTTATGCCAAGCAAATTTGAGGGAATTTCTCTCACTACTATTGAAGCTATGGCATGCAACATTCCTGCAATTCTTTATAATGTGCCCGGTCTGAGAGACTTCAATAAAGAAAAAGAATGTGCTCTACTAATTCCTGAAAGCACAGAAGTACTAGCTAAATCTATTATCGAACTTTATGAAAATCCCAAACAACAATCTACTTTAATCCAAAATGGAAAAGAGTTCGTAGATACTTATTTCAACATGGAAAAGAATGCAAGAAAAATATTCGAACTATATACAAAAAGATGAAAACCATAGCTGTACTTCTTACTGTATTCAACCGTAAAGACAAAACCATCCAGTGCCTGCATAACATAAAAGCACAACAACTTCCTACAGATATACAAACAGATATCTATATTGTGGATGGAGGTTCTACAGACGGTACTGTGGAAACTGTGAAGAAGAATTTTCCGGAAGTTCATATAAAAACTGCAAATGGACTGTTTTGGAATCGTGGAATGATTGAAGCTTGGAAAATGGCAGGTAATAGTTATGATTATTACCTTTGGCTGAACGATGACACCTTTATCCATAAAGACTGCATCAGTACCCTGCTATATGTCTCTACACAGAAAAGAGACAAAGCCATTATCATGGGTTCTACTACAGATACTCAAGGAAACGGCATACTAACTTATGGAGGTAGAGACAAGACGGGTAAGGTAGCCCAATCCTCTGATGATAGCCCTGTAGCAGTTGTGATGATGAATGGCAACATTGTCCTTGTACCCCAAGTAGTGTATAGGCAATTAGGAACACTCGATCCTTACTTCACCCATGCACGTGGTGATTTTGACTACGGACTACGTGCCCGAAAAGCAGGAATAGCAATGTGGCAGGCTGGTCATCCATTAGGAGAATGCGACCTGCACGAACGCATTGATGCTTGGTGTGACCCAGAAATACCACTTGGCAAACGTTGGAAATTGATACACCGCCCCAACGGAATGCCTCCAAAAGAGATATTCTATCTGGAGAGAAGGCACTATGGACTGGGAATCGCTTTATTTCATTATTGCACCATCCATGCAAGATGTCTTTTCCCCTCGATTTGGATAAAATTCAAATAAATACACATATATGGTGTCGCATGATGGCAAAGAAAATACCTAATACTATCTACATAGTTAAATATACAGTCTCATAAGAATCATAATGCCAAAAGATAATACTATTATTATTCAGAAAAATAAGAGAAATGAAGTATTTGACCTTGCAAGAGGAATAGCCATTATACTGGTTGTCATTGGTCATAGTGGATGTCCAGAATATCTTAGAAATTTTATTTATTCCATATGCCTGTGTTTTATACCTTTTCAGGTTATTTTTTCAATAGCAAAAAAAACATACAAGTATTTTCCTTTATAAAAAGAAAAATCGATTCTCTTTACAAGCCTTTTGTAATATATTCATTTGTTTTCTTACTATTTACAAATATATTTTACAAATCACACATAATTAGCAAGTCAATTTCGTTAGAGGATTTTCAGAAACTAGGCATCCATATATTAATCTTTAAAAACTCAATTCCTCTCCTTCCGTTTTGGTTCTTAAGGAGTCTGTTTATTATCAATGTCATCTTCTTATTTGAATACACATTTATGTTAAGAAGGAAATATGATGCCAGAATATTAATGATTATCAATCTTATCCTATTTTTCATAGGCTCATATTTTTGTATGAATGGCACTCATCTTCCTTTAGAATTGCAAAGAGAATTTATTCTTCTGCTATTCTTTACATTCGGTTTTTACTTGAAAATGACCCCGTCTATTCTTAAAATAGATAATAATTTATATCTTATTATCAGAATCTTAATATTGTTAGTATGTCCTTTTTTTGCCAAAATAGACTTAGCATATAGTATAATATTCAACCCTATAGTATTAATAGTTTGTTCTTTCTGCGGAATTACTCTTCTATTGGATTTCTGTAATTTTCTAAAGCAATGTAAACAACTAGTTATTACTAAAAAAATTCTCTGCCTATGCGGAAAACATAGTTTAGCTATCTTTGCTTTACATTTTATATCATTCAAGATAGTATCTCTAATCATTATTAATATAAAACATTTAGATATTAATCTTTTAACATCTTTTCCTACAATAAAAGACATTTCTCCCTATTGGTGGATATTTTACACTATCATTGGAGTTCTTACTCCTTTGGCATTAAATATACTCTATACTCGAATTAATAATTTCAAAAAACAACGATGAATAATCTTCTATTGACAGCAACTATAAACCCTGCTCACTATAGCAATACGAATGTCGTTTTAACAAATGTTCAAAAGAGGCTTTCACAATATGAGACAGCACTAAAGTATTACATCACGGAAAGCTCTTTTGACACAATTATTTTTGTAGAAAATTCATCTTTCGAATTCCATGCAGATATATATCACAAGTTGGCCCAAAAGCACAATAAAAGATTTGAGTATATACCAATCAATACCGACATAAAGAAAACCATACAATTAGGAAAGTCATACGGAGAAGCTGTATGCATAGAAGAAGGTATAAATAAAAGTGTCTTATTAAAAAATGAAAAAACTTTTTATAAGATAACCGGGAGAGTAATTTTAAAAAATTACTCTCTATTTACCCAATATAAAGACAATTCTTCTCGTTTCTTATTCAGAAATGATTTAAAGAAATGTTATACCGTATTCTTCAAAGCAAATATTGAAGATTATAGAAAATATTTCTTTGATGCCAAAAACAATTGTAATGAATCTCAGAACAAAGATATAGAAGCTGTTTTTTATCAAATTATCTCTGAAAAACAAATTGCAACAAAAACTTTTCATTCTTACCCTTTGCTATTGGGGACTATAGGGACAACTGGTGACAGTTACAATGATACAAATGTGGTCTTTTTCATTAAGAATCTTATGGCAAAAATGGGAATGTTTTCATATTTACCCAATGGTGGTATTATAAATATCTTAGCTAAAATACGTCTGACACTATTTAAAAAACATCACAACATATAATATGCCACTTCATAGCATCATCATCCCCGTCTATAACGTAGAGCACTATTTAAATCAGTGCATCGACAGCATCCTGTGCCAAGACTACATACCTTTTGAACTCATTCTGGTAGATGATGGCTCTACGGATGGTTCACCTATAATATGTGACGAATATGCCCAAAGAGATAACCGTGTGAAAGTCTTCCATCTAAAAAACGGAGGAGTCAGTAAAGCCCGAAACTATGGTTTAGAAAAAGCCCAAGGGGCATACATTTCTTTTGTAGACAGTGATGATTTTGTTAGCAAAGATTATTTGAAAGTCATCGGTCAAGCTATTAAAGGAGAACCCGACCTTATCACCTTTAACTATATCCGTTGGATAAATTCAGATAAACAGGAAACGGGCAGGTTCAGATTATCGGAAGGGACATATCAAGAAATAAACAAATTGTACAATGAAGCTATTTGTTTGGAAGTTGTTTCGCTATCCGTTTGGTGCGCAGTATTCAAAAGAAGTATTATCACCGCATATCAGCTACGCTTCAACGAAAATATGAAGACGTGCGAAGACTTTATGTTTTCACTCAATTTTTATCAGTACATACAAAATTATTCTGCCATAAACACACCTCTTTACTTCTATCGAGAGAACTTGAACAGTGTGACAGGGAAACGCGCATTGCAACATGCAGCAGACTATCAAATCATATTTGATAAAATAAACAGAATTCTCGAACAACAATCTTTCAAAGATGAGATAAAAGATTTGTTTCAACGCAGATGGACCCGATGGATTATTGCTTTAGTTGCCAACTACAAAACACAAAGAATAAGCAATAAGAAAATTGAAGAAGTAGTTTGCCAACAACCATATTACGATGCTATGCTACAATTTAGAAGTAAAGGCTTTTTATGCCAAACGGAACGATGGCTGCTGAAAGAAAAAGCCTTTGTAAGTATCAAATTATACTTGAATGTCATTAAGAATATCAAGTATCTGCTAAAACGTTATAAATTCTAAGATCTATGAAAATCGGATATATTCATTTAGACTGCGGAGAGTGGAGTACCGATAGCTACAACGTCCAAGAGATAGGACTGGCTAAAGCATTGGAACAGATAGGACACCAAACGACCATTGTATATTGGATGCCCCGAGAAGACAAACGGTGTGGTAAAGAAATGACCATAACTCCAAACATAAAGAAGGTCTATCTACCCTATCGGATGCGATTTGTTCACCATATTCTGCCAGATTTCCCGTTACTACTTTTTTTGGAAATAGACGTGTTTCACTTACAAAGCGATAACCTGCTCTGTGTACCGGAAGCCGTAAACTTCTGCCAAAAGCATGGGTTAAAACACTATTGCTATGTGGGGACAGTACATAGTTCTTCACCCAAAGCCATTTCACGCTGGATAATGGACAAGTTAAGCAGCAGAAACTTTTCCGCATTCAGAAAAACAAAAGTCTTTTGTAAAACTCCGGCTGTGGTTGATGAATTGAAACAGAAAGGTGTAACGAGTGCTGAATGGGCTCCTGTCGGATTAGATACAGATATTATTCCACTAACAATAAATTCTAAAGAAGAACTTAAAAAAGAGTTAGAATTACCTCACAACAAAATCATTGTATTCTTGGTGTGTGCATTAAGACCAGACAAGCATCCCATGGATATATTTCCTTTAGCAGAAATATTAGGAAATAAATACTTATTAGTACATGCGGGAACACCGTGGATGCAAACAGAGGAATATATGAAAAAATTAAAATCAAATGATATATATAAAAATATATCGTTTGTGGGCAAAATTCCAAATGAAAAAATTCATGCATATTATGAAATTGCCGATTATGTAATAAACTTTAACCCTAACGAAATATTTGGAATGGCTATTCTTGAGGCAATGTATCATAATGTAACTGTAGTGGCACGACATGCACCCGGTCCAGACTGTATCATAAAAAATGGAGAGAGTGGTTTTCTTTGTAATTCGGTAGAAGAAATGTCCCAAATAATACTTTCTGATAAAAAAGTTCAAAATGCACGGAAGCAAATCATAGAATATTTTACATGGGAATCAACAGCTAAAAAGTTTTTGGATTATATACAACATTAAATTTATTAATATATGCGTATATTCCATATTATCACCCATTTTGATATAGGAGGAGCAGAAAGGGTAGCTGTCAACATAGCTAAATCACAAACTACGGGAATAGAATATCATCTTGTAGAAGTTGTACGAGGAAATGGAGAATTTAGTCAATCTTTTATTGAAGAATTACATGATTGCAGTATTTGTTGCCATCGTTCGCATATTACAAATAATAAAATTGCAATAATATTGTTTCCTCTATGGTTTATATATCTATCATTTAAATGGAAACCGCAGGTAATCCACACACATACAGAGATACCAGACCTCAGTATCTATTTATGGAATAAAATATTTGGGTGGATATTTCCAACGATAAAATATGTCCGAACAATCCACAATACAGAATTATGGAATCAATGGCCTCAAATAGGACGTAAAGTTGAATCTTTTTTCAAGAAAAAACATGCAAATATAGCTATCAGTCAATCTACGCAACTATGTTATAAGCGAGTTTATGGAGAAACGCCATCAATAATATTCAATGGTTTACAATCTGTCAAACAAAAAAAATTCAAACATATTATAGCAAACAAAATAAATATTTTATTTGCAGGAAGGTTGGAATACCAAAAAGGAATAGACCAACTTATAGCAGTTGTAAATGCATTTAAATGCAATCCTAAATTTTATTTTCATATAGTAGGGGATGGTTCTATGAAAGAAAAAGTACACAATACTCTGAGAACATCAACCAATGTATCTTTCTATGACAAGATTTTTGGATTGAATCAATATATAGGAGATTTTAACTATTTATTCATGCCTTCAAACCACGAAGGACTTGCCTTAATGCCTATCGAAGCAAGTTTAGCACACACTCCAACCATTATTAATAATTGTCCCGGTTTGAAAGACACATTACCTGAAAAATGGCCTTTGAAAGTAAATAACAATAACATTAATGACTTTGTCCAATTAATCTTATCACTTGAAAACACAACACATTATGAAGAGTATGTAAATATAGCATATGAATATGCTAAAACTAATTTTTCTATTGAGAGAATGCAACATGAATATGAACAAATATACTTAAAAGCATGACAAATAAAAACATTCTATTCATCCTCCATCTACCCCCTCCGGTACATGGTGCATCTATGGTAGGGAAATATATACATGATAGTGCAGTTATAAATAATACCTTTAAGTGCCATTATCTAAACCTTGCATTAGCAAAAGACCTAAATGACATAGGAAAAGGTAGAATAAGAAAGTTGAAAGATTTCTATAAACAGCTAAAACAGATTAGAAAACAAATAAAAGATATAGAACCACAACTTTGTTATGTAACTCCTAATGCAAAAGGTGGTGCTTTCTACAAAGATTTTTTCGTTGTTATGCTTTTAAAAATAATGAGGCAAAACGTTATTGTGCATTATCATAACAAAGGTGTAGCTACAAGGCAAAATCGATATTTTGACAATTTATTATATAGCTTATTTTTCAAAAAACTAAAAGTTATCTTATTAGCTGAAAACTTATATCAAGATATAAAAAAATACGTCAATTATAAAGATATCTACATTTGTCCCAATGGAATACCAACTCATAAAAACACCCCAATATTTCCCCAAAATGAGTTTGAGATATTATTTCTTTCGAATATGATGGAAGAAAAAGGAGTTTGGGATTTAGTAGAGGCATGCACAATATTAAAGAAAAAAGGAAAAGTTATAAAATGCCATTTTGTTGGTAAATGGAGTGATATAACAGAAGAGAAGTTTAACAATACAATAAAAAAACAGAAACTCACGGACTCCGTTTTTGCTTACGGAGCTAAATACGGGAGTGAAAAAGATTGTTTTTTACAAAAGGCTAATATTTTTGTGTTCCCAACCTATTACAATAATGAGTGTTTTCCATTAGTATTATTAGAGGCTATGGAACAAGGACTTCCTTGCATCAGCACCAATGAAGGTGGAATCCCTGCTATTATAGAAAATGGAAAGACCGGATATATCATAGAAAAACACTCACCAAAAGTAATTGCTGAAAAAATAGAATATTTAATGGAACATCCCCAACAATGCATCAACATGGGAGAAGCAGGAAAAGAAAAATTCTTTAATGAATTTACTTTAGATAAATTTGAAATACGAATGAAAAATATTTTAGAAGATTGTATCATTTCATTATAATATTTTGTGAGAAAAAAAATAATAGATATACATCCTACCGTAACAACTCATCACATTGGGAAAAAATATATATTACTAACAAGCGAAGAAACTAATACAGATCTCACCCAAATAGCTGTAACCCAACTTAAAGCAGGAGAAACAGCAGAAGAACACCTGCACCCCACCATGGAAGAATTCTTCCTGTTTCAAAAGGGAGATGCAATCATGACAGTTAATAAGGAACAAATAGTTTGTAGCAGTGGAGATTTCATCAGTATACCTGCCAATACTTTACACTCACTAAAAGCTGTTACGGACGTTGAAATCATAACTATCGGTTGTGCACTCCGTTAAGATAAGAACAGACATGTTTTGTTCACCTAATAAACAGGAGTAAAACAATCAATACATAGAAGCAGTATTTAATTATGTTAGAGAAAAACGCTAAAATTTTTATAGCCGGTCACCACGGACTGGTAGGTTCGGCTATTTGGAATAACCTGTTGCAAAGAGGATATACAAACCTAGTAGGCCGTTCGCACAAGGAGCTGGACTTGCTGGACGGAGTGGCCGTAAAAAGTTTTTTTGACGAAGAAAAACCGGACGCTGTGGTACTTGCCGCCGCCCATGTAGGGGGAATCATGGCCAACCTGCAATACCGGGCGGATTTCATTTATCAGAACTTGCAGATACAACAGAATGTTATAGGTGAGAGTTTCCGACATGGTGTGAAAAAGCTACTCTTTTTAGGAAGTACCTGCATTTACCCGCGTGAAGCTCCGCAACCGATGAAAGAGGAAGTATTACTGACTTCTCCATTGGAATATACCAATGAACCGTATGCAATTGCAAAAATAGCCGGACTGAAGATGTGCGAAAGTTTCAACCTGCAATACGGAACGAATTACATAGCGGTGATGCCAACCAATCTATACGGTCCGAATGATAATTTCCATTTGGAAAACAGCCATGTGCTGCCTGCCATGATACGTAAGATTTATTTAGCCAAATGCCTGAACGAAGGTAATTGGAATGCGGTAAGGAAAGACATTGATCTGCGCCCGGTAGAAGGTGTGGACGGAAGTTATACCAATGAAGAAATAGTAGCGAAACTGGCAAAATTCGGAATTACACAAGAAGCTGTGACGCTGTGGGGTACAGGAACTCCGCTGCGTGAATTCCTATGGAGTGAGGAAATGGCGGATGCCAGCGTACACGTATTACTGAATGTTGATTTCAAGGATACTTATAATCCGGAAACAAAAGAAATACGTAACTGCCATATCAATGTAGGAACCGGAAAGGAACTCAGCATCAAGGAAGTAGCCGAGAAGATTATGGCTGAAATAGAATTTAAGGGCGAATTAAGATGGGATACAAGCAAACCGGACGGTACGCTGCGCAAACTGACGGATGTAACCAAATTACACAATTTAGGCTGGCACCATAAAGTGGAAATAGACGAAGGTATTCACAGACTGTATCAATGGTATCTGAAAGGTATCTGTATCAACCATAAAACAAACTGAGCCGGATAATACGATTACCGATAAATATATACATTTTCACATTTTTTCTTGCTTATAATATACATTTGACTTAATTTTGCCGCATAAATCATACTTAAATATTAGTGTCTGTCCTATTTACCTTCTGTGTGACAGGCAATAGCGTAGCGTACTCCACGGTAAACACATTTTTCCAATATACATGTTGAAATTAAGAACAGTTTCGCTTCTGGGCTGCAGAAGTGAGCTTGATGCGTTGCCTAAAGGCAAATTGCTGATAAATACAATCAATGCTCACTCGTATAATACAGCTCAGAAAGATACGGCATTTGCCGAAGCATTACTGAAAGGTGATGCCTTGATTCCCGATGGTGCAAGCATTGTATTGGCCTTTAAGTTTTTAAGACATAAAAAGATAGAAAGAATTGCCGGCTGGGATTTATTTCTGCACGAAATGAATAAATTAAACCAAAAAGGCGGTACCTGTTTCTTCTTGGGCAGCAATGACGACACATTAAGGAAAATCAAAGTAAAAGCCGTCAGGCTATATCCCAACATTCAAGTCGAAACCTATTCCCCACCCTACAAAGCTGAATTCTCCGAAAAAGACAACCAACAGATGATAGAAGCCGTAAACCGTGTAAATCCGGATTTACTATGGGTGGGTATGACCGCTCCTAAGCAGGAAAAATGGGCATATACCCATCTGAAAGAGCTGAATGTAAACGGTACGATAGGTACCATAGGCGCCGTATTCGACTTCTTCGCTGAAAACATACAACGCGCTCCATTGTGGTGGCAGGAGCATAGTCTGGAATGGCTGTACCGCCTGATAAAGGAGCCCAAAAGAATGTGGAAAAGGTATATCATAGGCAATACCCTCTTTTTAGGATACTTATTAAAAGAAAAAATATCAAATTAATAAATACACCAAATGAAAAAAGTAGCATTGATTTCCGGTATCACCGGACAGGACGGTTCGTTCCTCGCCGAGTTTTTGATTGAAAAAGGTTATGAAGTTCACGGCATACTGCGCCGTTCGTCTTCTTTCAATACAGGACGTATAGAGCATCTGTATCTGGACGAATGGGTACGTGACATGAAGAAAGACCGTCTGGTAAATCTGCACTACGGAGATATGACGGACAGCAGTTCGTTGATTCGCATCATCCAGCAGGTACAACCGGATGAAATATACAACCTCGCCGCGCAGAGCCATGTAAAAGTGTCTTTCGATGTACCCGAATATACGGCGGAAGCCGATGCGGTAGGTACACTGCGTATGCTGGAAGCCGTACGGATTCTGGGTATGGAGAAGAAGACAAGAATTTATCAGGCTTCTACCTCGGAACTGTTCGGTAAAGTGCAGGAAGTGCCGCAAAAAGAGACCACTCCTTTCTACCCGCGCAGTCCGTACGGTGTAGCCAAGCAGTACGGATTCTGGATTACGAAAAACTACCGCGAGAGTTACGACATGTATGCAGTAAACGGTATTCTCTTCAACCATGAGAGCGAACGCCGCGGCGAAACATTCGTAACCCGCAAAATTACACTGGCAGCCGCACGCATAGCGCAAGGATTCCAGGATAAACTGTATTTAGGAAATCTGGATGCACGCCGTGACTGGGGTTACGCCAAAGATTATGTGGAATGCATGTGGCTTATCCTGCAACATGACAAACCGGAAGATTTCGTGATTGCCACCGGTGAAATGCATACAGTGCGCGAATTTGCCACCCTCGCTTTCAAAGAAGCCGGTATAGAACTGCGCTGGGAAGGTGAAGGCGTGAATGAAAAGGGTATCGATGTGAAAACCGGCAAAGTGTTGGTAGAAGTAGATCCGAAATATTTCCGTCCCTGTGAAGTGGAACAGTTATTGGGTGATCCGACCAAAGCAAAAACATTGCTGGGCTGGAATCCTACAAAAACGAGTTTCCCCGAACTTGTAAGAATCATGGTAGCTCATGATATGAAGTTCGCAAAGAAATTGTATCTGAAAGCACAAATGGAAGAATAAATACATTTTTCTCATTTTCCTTGTTTTGTACAAACAGAATGTATACATTTGTGTCGTTTTTCGTTTTCTTCAATTTGTCTGTCTGTGAAACTATTACCTATGTGACAGGCAAAAGCGTAGCATACTCTCCCGAGGTATAATGCCTATAAAAAAATACTTATTACTATTTTTCCTGTTTTTCTGTTGCACAGTGATACGGGCGCAGTATTCCATGGGAAATACCGGCTTGTTGAACATACCCACGGCGGACATGCAGGAAACAGGTACTTTCATGGGCGGGGCTAATTACCTGCCGGACGGAATGACCCCTTTTAAATTCAATACAGGTAATTACTTCGTTAATATCACGTTTCTATCCATCTTAGAACTGAGTTACAGATGTACGTTATTGAAAACCACCCGGTATGACGGAAAAAGAGGATATTTCCAACAAGACCGTTCAATGACGGCGCGTGTGCGCCCGTTGAAAGAAGGAAAGTATCATCCTTCCATAGTGATAGGTACCAATGACCCGTTCAAAGATATGGGCACCAACTACTTCGCTACCGTTTACGGAGTGCTTACCAAGAGTTTCTCGATAGTGAAAGGCGACAGGCTGGCGCTGACTGCCGGATATTACTTCCCGCTGAACAAACACAGTGTGCAGGACGGACCGTTCGGCGGCATCAGCTACTCTCCCGCCCGATGCAGAGAAATCAGTTTCATGGCGGAATACGACTCCGATGGGTTTAACGTAGGCAGCGCCGTCAGGTTATGGAAGCATTTGTCCGTACATGTTTTTACCAGAGAGTTCAACTGCATAGCAGGCGGAATCAGGTATGAATGTACGCTGATACATTAACGACAAGGCTACCGGTCAGAATGAAAAGAATATACATCGTTGCATTTCTGATGCTACTGTGCACCATGGCAGATGCCCAAATCATGGCGAAGCTGAAGGAAATCGGCATGGAGAATATCCGGTGCGTACAGACGCCGGAAACAACAACAGTGGCTTTTGAGAATAATGTATACCGGGGAACATACACCGGCATAGGAAAAGCCGTTACAGCCTGCCTTGACGGTATACCCGGCGGTAACTTGCAGATGGTGGTACTGGAAAACAGAATCCCCCGTTTATATATCGATATGCCGGACTCACTGGTACATGCCTACAAAAAAGGAGACATCAGCCTTGCGCAAGTATACCAATGGATGCGGATATCCGTTGATACAGACAACGCCATGAAGGTATTGGAGAAAAGCGAAAAACCGGGAAATACCTCGGCATGGAAAGTGGACGTCGTTATTTATCCGGACCTTTTTCTTGAGAACAATACCTTTGATGAGCTTTATACCTATGCGATAAACCTGAATCCGGCAGTGGAGATGGCTCTATGGAAAGGAGCCAAAGCGACCGCACAGGTGATACTTCCCATAGCGACCAATCTGACCGGAGAAATGAAACGGGTACGGCCGGGGATAATCACCATATCGCAGGATGTACGGTTGAAGCATAACTTATTCGGACGTCTCACTGTGGGAAACTTTACCGATAACCGCATAGGCGCCCAACTGGCGATAAAATACCGTACCGACAACGGACGTGCAGAGGTCGGGGCCCAAATGGGAGTAACCGGGTTTTCTGCCGTAACAGCCGATGAGGGTTGGTACATCGGTACCAAAATGCGTGTGAACGCATCGGTCACGGCATCTTATTACGAACCGCATACCAACCTGCAGTTCGACCTGAGCGCCAACCGCTACGTATTTGGCGACTACGGCATAAGAGGTGATTGCACACGGCATTTCGGGGAATATGCAATCGGTCTTTTCGGAATATATACAAGCGGAGAGATAAACGGCGGCTTCCATTTTGCAATCCCTTTGCCCGGAAAGAAATGGAACCGAAAAGGATTCTTCCGGGTGAAACCCGCCGACTATTTTGCATGGACTTACAGCATGGTGGCGCATGGGAAATATATCGACGAACAAATGGGAAAAAGCTATTATACCCGCCCTGACGAAAACAGAAGCGGCGGATTCTACCAACCTGATTATATCCGTTATTTCCTGATTAAGGAAGCGAAGAAAGTTCAATCAAAATCAATAAAATAAATAAATCAAATAAATTAGTTTTTAAAGACAAAATCATGAAACAGAAAAGTTTTTTATTCGGAAGCCTTTTGTTATGCGCAATGGCTTTCAGTACAACCGGTTGTAGTATCGGCGGAGATGACAAAACAAATGAAATTGTAGACGATCCTCTAAAAGATAAAACCGAATACTACATTGTAGGACAAGTGAGCGACAGTAAAGGAGTAGTGGCAAACGCCAAAGTGGAAACCGGCAACGTTTCTGCGACAACAGACAGTAAAGGAGTATATAAACTGACTGTGAACGACGCCACCGCATACAAAGTAAAATTTACAGCAAGCGGCCTGCAGACTTTCGAAGCAGAGACAAGCATCGCATCTTCTGCCAAGAACCGTAGCCAGGTGACCTTGAATGTAAGAATGGCAAAAGAGATTGTATATGATGAGAATCATACCGAAACCGCAACACCTGCTGCTGATGCGGTAGTTACAGCACCGAACATTGTAGACACCAATGCCGATCCTGCCACTATCACTATTCCGGAAGGTACGGTAACACAAGATACAAAAGTTGCGGCGGTTGTATATGAAGAAGCTAAAATCGCTACAGGAAATGAGACTCAAGTACCGGTAAGCAATGTAGCCATTAAAACAGAGCCGGCCGATATGGTGGCTAAACAAGCTGTTACCATCGCCGTGAATAACCTTGCTGATGATGCGACGGACGGTTATTTCGATACCGATTATATGTCTGCCGTTAAAAAAGACGAAGTTGCTACAAGAGCGGACAAATCTTTAGGTAAACCGGTATTCAACGCCGGGGACAACAGATATGAAATCACCATCCCTGCCGGAGAAAAAATAGCAGGAAAGTATGAGATGAATGTGAAATTCGACAAAAGCAGCAAAACATCGGGTACCGTGGAATACAATGCCGTGAACGGAAAAAGCGAAGTGTTGAAACTGGAAAACAGAGAATTCAATGCCATGACCGGTGTGAAACTGAATGTAACGGTGAAAAACGGCTGGACATACACCACTTCTCCGGCCACGGCATTGGCTGCCAAAGGAGCTTCTCAAAAACTGGCCGCCGCAATAGAGCGATACATCGAACTGCAGGAAGGTAAGGAAGGCGTATATGAAACAGCAACCGAACTGACTACCAACATCAGCGGTAACCACGTATTGTATTACGGAAACAAAGCCAACATCCTGGCAAAGACTTACACATTCCATGTCATGATTAACGGCCAAAGCACTCCGGTGGAAGTTAACTTGAACAGCTACAACGGATACACGGAAGAATATACCAACGGCCCCATCAGCCAACACTCCGGCGGTAGTACCGGTAAATAACCGCATACATGAGAGTTAATCAAAACTATTATTTAAATAACACATACCTATGAGTTTACGTAATTTTTTATCAAGTAGAACCGGAAAACGTTTTTACAACTTTTGCTATTGTTGGGGTGCTTGTCTGGTAATTCTAGGTGCCATCTCCAAAATCGGTGATTTCCCATACGGTAACATACTTTTGGGTATAGGCCTGTACACCGAAGTATTTATCTTCTTCATCTCAGGATTCGACGAACCCACCAGAGAATATAAATGGGAAAGAGTATTTCCTATCCTGAACGACAAACTGGCGAATACCGACCCGAAAGTTGCTTCCGTGAACTTCAAACTGTCCGGAAACGGTGAAAACTATAAACAGGAAATGGCTAAGCTGGAAGAGAACGTGAGAGCATTGAACGAAGCCCATGAAGCCCAGTTGAAACAAGTGAAGCAACAAATGGACCTGCTGAACAAACAATACAAACAAATGCAGGATACAATGAACGTAAAAACAACAAAGTAAAATAGCTGTTATGTCAAAATATGTAATGCCGCCAAGGCAAAAAATGATTAACCTGATATATATCATCTTAATCGCTATATTGGCCATCCATATATCTAAAGATGCCATAGAGGGTTATGATATCATCAGCAATGACTACCGCCCGCAAATAGCACAGCTCCAAACATACAACGAAGAATTAAGAGTACGCCTGGAGCAGGAAAAGCCGGAAGTCACGGGACAGGTACAATCTGTCAAAGAGAAAACCAATGCCATTCGGCAAGAGTTGAACGACCTGAAAGAAAACATCATACGGACAGCCGATAAAGACGAATATCAGAGCGGTATCCTCAAGAACCGCGATAACGAAAAGGCGACTCCTGATGTACTCCTCAGCAACAAACGGGGTAATAATCTTAAAAACAGCATCGCAACCTACAAGCAGGAAATGGAAAGCATGCTTGCCGGTGACGCGCAGAAAAAACTCGTAAGCAGTTATATGAACATCACTCCTCAAACCGACAACGCTTCATGGGAAGAGGAAACGTTCTCGCATCTGACTGCCAATGCAGGTATCACCATGCTTGACAAAATGGAGATGGAATTGCTGAGCTGCGAAAAGGAAGTGTTGCTCGCCATGACAAACGGAACGGGAATACAGGCTTCGGAAGCAACCCCGGAAGCCGGCAAACCTCAAAAGGAAGCCGAAAAAGAAGCTGAAAAGGAACCGGCAGAGCTTTCGGATAACCAAATCTTCGTAAACGGAGTACCTACCGACATCCTGGCCGACGGAACCCTGAAGAAGCCTTTTGTACAAATGGCTCCCGAAGCCGCCGTATTATACAAAGGATACGACAATAAGCTGCAACTGACGAGCATCGGTATTCCTCAAGAGCAACTGAAAGTTTCCATGAAGAACGGTAAGGTAGTGATGCGCAACAACCGCTACATCGCCCTGCCCGACAACAACAGCCGTACCGCCGTCATTACCGTGAGCGATGGAGCCGATGTATTGGCACGTTATGAATACGAGGTCAGAAATCTGCCCGCTCCGCAACCTTACCTCTCTTATTCCCATAACGGTAAAAACACGTTATACAAGGGTGATGTACCTCTTGGCAAAAGTCATTTGCTCGGCATGAACGAACTGGCGGCGCAAGCCAATGAAGGCCCTCAGGTGAAATATAAAGTCGTATCTTTCGAAACGGTATTCATCGAAGCCGGAAGCAACAAGGTTATTACCCTTAAAAACAAAGGTAACAAATTCTCCGGCGAGCAGAAGAAAGCCATCGAACAGTTACAGGCAGGTGATAAATTCTACATCACATCCATTACCGTGTCCGGCGGACAAAAGACAGATGAGCAAATCGGCTCTATCAACGTAGTACTCTATTAAAAAAGTAAAGTTATGAAATTTGGATTTAAACACATTATATTGGCTGCTGCGCTGATGAGTGCCGGTAGTCTTACTGCACAGGAACAAAATGACAAAACATCGTTCCAAAAGTACAACTGGTTCGTAACCGGAGCCGTTAACGGAGAATGGCTGTCCAATACTACCGGAAACATGATTGTCGGCGGCAAAGTGGGAGCCGGTATCCAACTGACCCGCTACTCGGCATTCCGCATCAACGCGTTTGCCGGAAAGAACCGTGTAAAGACCATGCGCGCCCAGCAATACGGAGCCGAATTGGACTATATGCTGACCTTGGTGGGAAATAAAGGATACCAGCCTTTCAACCTGGCGGCTATCGTCGGAGCCAGCTACAACTACTTCAACACGAACAAGCTCGACATCGATAACAAGAACGTCAGCTCCATCGGTGGAAAGATAGCGTTACAGGCGTCATACAACCTGAACAGAAAGCTCAGCCTATTCATTGAACCTTCGTTTACCATCCTGCCCAAATACTACAAGGGCAAAGACGCCGATGACGTATTTGTACAATCCGGCGTGAATATCGGTGTCACATACAGCTTCAAAGACAAGTACAAAACATCCCGGAAGGCTAAGAATGAGGCTTTCGCCGACAAAACCGACATACAGGAAATCAAAGACAAGATGAACCGTATGCTGGAAGAAATCAAGCAACTGAAACAGGAATCGCAGAACACTCAAAAGGTGAAAGCAGGAAAGAACATCGTTATCGAGCCTGCCCAACAGAAAGGTATCATTTCCGTAGATATCCACTTTGACGAGTTCAGTTCCTTCATCAGCGAAGAGCAAGCCGGCAAGCTGAACAATATCGGCGAATGGATGACCGAGAATCCTGCCGTTATCAAGATTGTAGCATTCAGCAATGACGTAAAGGACAAGAAAGCCGAAACCGAACTGCGCAACAAACGCACGGAAGCCATCAAGAAAATGTTGGTAGAGAAGTACAACATCGCTCCCGAAAGAATTGCATCCGCCGCTCCCGAATCCATGGGCTATGCAAACAAGACCGGAAACAACGCGATGATTATCTTCATTCCGAGCAACTTATAAACAGAAATTCACTTCTATGACTATCGCCATTGATTTTGACGGCACAATCGTAGAACACCGATACCCTAAAATCGGAAACGAAATACCTTTCGCCATCGATACGCTGAAAATGCTGATTAAGGCTCATCATCGGCTGATACTATGGACCGTACGTGAGGGGAAACTGCTGGAAGAGGCTGTGGAATGGTGCAGGGAACGGGGCGTGGAATTTTATGCCATCAACCGTGACTACCCCGAAGAGGACACCGCCCATCATGGTTTCTCGCGCAAAGTAAAAGCGGACATCTTCATCGACGACCGCAACTTGGGCGGCCTGCCCGACTGGGGAGACATCTACCGCATGGTTCAGGAGAAGCTGACGTACGAGGAGCTGTATCGTGACAATGATAAAACTCCCCCCTCAAAAAAAGGCGGACTCTGGAGTTTCCTCAAAAAGTAACCGTTTTTTTGACTTATGTCAAATCGTACTCCGAAAAGACTCTTTAAATTTGCAGCGTCATTTAGAAAACGATAGAGTAAATTAGTTTTTATAAGAGAGAGATTAGTTTTTAGGGTACACTAAAAAAATTAGGCAACATCTGTTAACAGATGTTGCCTTTTTTGTTATATTTGTGCCTAATGAAAAACAACACCCATATCACGCCGTTTGCAATCAGCCTGTTCTCCCTGCTTTTCCTTAGCGCTTGCAAAGATAATCCTCCCAAGGAAGGCCTACACCTGCCCCAAGAATTATTCAGAGAAGGAGACATCGTATTCAGAAGAGGCACCGGATTCACCAGCCGCATAGTGCTGGCAGCCGACAGCGAGGGAAGATACTCGCATACCGGCATCCTGAAGAAAGAGCGCGGAGCGTGGTACGTGATACACGCCGTTCCCGGCGAACCGGACTTTAAGGGAGATGCGGACAGGATAAAGATGGAACCCGTCGAACGGTTCTTCGATGCGGGGAAAGCCGCGCGGGGTGCCGTGATGCATGTGCAAGCAGACTCCGCCCTTGCATGCAGAGCCGCCCGAAGCGCACTCGGACTTTTCCGCAAACACCTGTTGTTCGACCATGACTACGACTTGAACGATACCACCGAGATGTATTGCACGGAACTCATCGACTATGTGTACCGGAAAGAAGGGATAGACCTGTCCGAAGGCCGAACCACTTCCGTCAACATCCCCGGCATGAGCGGTGACTATCTGATGCCGAACGATATTGCGCAGAGCGGACGCCTCTGTTTGATATACTGTTTTTAAAACACACATTATTCACTTAAAACAAAAAACGTATGAAAAAAGTATTCTACTTCACCATGATGGTAATGGCAGTCTTCGTAATGGCGGCTTGCTCTTCTTCTCCAAGCACTCCGGGCGACGCGTTGAAAAAGTACAGCGGGTATCTGCAAAGCGGCGATTATGAGAATTTCGTAGAAGGACTGGCTTTCGACGACAGTCAGGATGCCGCCAAGGTAAAGGAACAAAAAGAAGCGCTGGTATCCATGCTCAAAGAAAAAGTATCGAAGGAATACGAGAAGAAAGGCGGCATAAAGGACATCGAAATCCTCTCGGAACAAGTGGCCGAGGACGGCAATACCGCTGTGGTAAAGACCAAATACACTTACGGCAACGGCGAGACCGAAGAGGGTGAGCAGCAAATGGTGAAGAAAGACGGCAAATGGCTGATGTCCATAGGAAAGTAAAGCCCGGACAGCCCTGAAAAGATACCGGACAGCATACGGAGTAAAGGAAGGAATTCCTCTGCCGCAGCTGTCCGGATTTTATTTAGCTGTCTGTCGTTTTATATAGAAATCTTATCTCAGTAAAGTTCGTGCCGCCCCACTTCCTCAAAGAGCGTCGCCAGTTTCTCAATGACCGGTTTCAGATACCGCCCGCCTTTCTCCGCGGACGCCTTTCCGGGATTGCCCACCCCGCTATCCACAGTGGCTTTGTCCCAATGGCGGGGCGCCCACGCCACCTTTTCATTCAGCGAGGCAATGGCAAACGGACGGGAGTCTCCGTTACCGGCCTCATCAAGATTCACCAGCTCGGGATGATAGTACATCATGGCCGAAGTCTCCGATTCACCGGCATGGTCGTCTATGGCGGCCTCGAAATAGCCCTTGGTGGGAACGATGCCGAACCAGTCCGTCGCCAGAATCAGGAAATCGGGATAGACGAAAGCAAGGTCGCGAATCATTCCTTTGAAATTATTCCCGCCGTGACCGCTGATGATAATCAGCTTGCGGATGCCCTGCGCGTGAAGGGAAGCCACAATATCTTCCAAGATGGCCTGCTGGGTGGCGTAACGGGTATGGATGCAGAAAGGAAGTTCCCGCTGTCCGGGATTGTGGGCGCCGAAAGGTACGGGCGGCATCACCATGCAGCGCACGCCGGAACGTTCCAACGCCAAAGCGGCGGCATCCACGGCAATGTCATGCGGCAGGATGCAGTCCGTGAGATACGGCAGATGCAGGTTATGCGGCTCGGTGGCTCCCCAGGGAAGAATCACAACGTCATACTTCACGTCTTTCACCTTTCCATAGCAGGAAACGGTAAGGTCTATTTCTCTTTTTTCCATAGCTGTTATCTTTAGAAATTACTGCTTCCGGTATTCCTTGGGCGAGAGGCCGGTATGATGCTTAAAGTATTTGCCGAAGAACGACTGATTGGCGAAGTGCAACTCGTCGGCTATCTCCTGAATGCTCTGCTCGGACGATTTCAGCATGGCTTTCGCTTCCAGAATCACCAAGCTGTCAATCCACTCGCCCGCCGTCTTTCCACTCACCTCTTTCACCACGGTGGAAAGATGCTTAGGGGTAAGGAACATCTTGTCGGCATAATAAGACACGCTCCTCTCCTCTTTATAGTGTTCGGAAACATACCGTATGAAGCGTTCAAACAAATCTTCCTTGCGGCTTTTCGGAGTACGCTCCTTAGCGGTATGCCCCTGATAGATGTCGTATATCTCGTAGAACAGAGCCAGCAACAATCCTTGCGTAATCTCCTTGCGGTACGGGTTGTCTTTCAGCTTCACCTTGCTCCACAGGAAAGAGTGATATTCCTCGAACGCCTGCAACTCGTCGGCGGTGATATCGATGCAAGGCCGCTCCTTTATCATGAAGAACATGGGAAACAACTGCTGCATGGTAGGTATCACCAAATCCATGAAATCTCTGGACACCGCTATAAAGCTGCCGGAGAAATCATCGGAACGTTCACCCTGCTGCACTATTTGCTCGGGCAGGATGATACAAAGCACTCCCTCTTTCATTTCATATTCCTGCAGGTTGATGTTCATCTTACACCGGCCTTTCCGGCAGACAGCAAGGCAGGCGGCGTTCAGGCGCGTAGGATATGGCGTAAAAGGAATATCCCTTATATCATCAAAAATAGCGAAATCATTGCCGATAGAGTCAATCATGGGCAGATGCTGTATTCCGGAGATATCAACGTTGCGTATCTGTTTTGTATTCATTGTTCTTGTGCTTTGCCGGCAAATATAGGATTATTCACGGAATTATTAATTTAAAAATCGTGAATGTTATCCTAATTCATTATTTTAAAGCCGATAAAGAACGTACGCGGCTGTGTAGGTCCGTAAAAATAACCGGCATCGCGAAACTCTCCCTTATCCAAATCCTTCTGGAAACTGTTGAAAATGTTTTGCACGCCCGTATTCAACTGAAACTTGATATGGTCGTGCAGCACGAAGGTATAGTTCAGCTTCAGATTGAGGTCGAAGAAGTGGGGCGTATTCTCCATGCGGTCTTTCTCGATATACCCGGCATAGTGCGGCACAATCATCTTGCCCGTATACGTGCCCGACAGAGAGAAGTCGAAATTCTTCACCGGGGCGGACGAGAACGTAAAGTAGCCGTAATAGTCGGGCGTGCGGGGCATACGTTTGGTGGTCAGGTCTTCACCGTCCACCTGCGTCCAAACCTCTTCCCGGGTATAGCGGCTGCGCTGCGCGGTAAAGCCCAGCTGGAACTGCGCTTCCTTGCCATGGGCAATCTTGGCGTCGAGGTTGGCGCCGTACACACGGGCGCCGTTACCGTTACGGCGCTCCTTAATCACATCGCCCATATCGTTCTTGCCGATGTCCTCGAGCACGAATACATGGCGCAGGTCGGTATAGAAACCCTCTACGAGGATATTGGCCTGCCAGTGTCCCAGCCGGGTGGTCCAGTCCACCGAACCGCTGTAACTGTTGGAACGCTCCTCGCGCAGGTTGTCCGCCAGCTTGATTTGCACGCCTTCACCGCCGACCGCGGTCACATGCAGGTCTTCGTCGTACGCTTGCGGCGCGCGGAAACCGGTGGAGTACGTCAGGCGCGCCTGAAAATCCTCGGCGGGCTTATAAAGCAGGTTGACGCGGGGACTGAATATCAGCTTGTCTATCAGGTTGTGCTTATCCAAACGGGCGCCTACGAGCATGGTCAGCACATTCATCTTCCACTCGTTCTGCACGAAGGCGCTGGCGATGCGTACATCCTGCCGCATGTCGCGGTGATAGCCCGTCATGACATCGTGCATGGAGTTGTTCTGATACTCCAGTCCGCCCGTAAAGGTGGCGGGGGCGAAGAGGCAGTTGTCCATATTGCCTACGTACATGCCGCCTGCCACCCAGGTCAGGTCGTTCGTCTTGCCGTAGGCGTTCATATCCTTCTGCGCGCCGTAGTAGCTGTTGCGGTCGGTGTGCTGGATAGAGCCGTACAACGATATTTTATGCTTATACTCGCGCCAGAAGAGGTCGTAGCTCAGTCCGCCGCTGTTGATGATGTGCCTGGTCTGCTCGGTGATGTCCGTTTCGTGCGGCTGAAGGTCGAACTTGTTGCCGCCGCGGCGGAATTCGTTGGTAGTGTGATACTCCAGGTTGATGCGGCTGAAATGCGTGGGACGGTAATAGGCGCGGAAGCCGAAAGTATTCATGTTCAGCTTGCCCAGTTCGGAGAAACCGTCACCGTCGCGGTCGTAAGGATTGCGGTTGCGGTAGCTTTCGTAGAGGGCGATTCCATAGGAATTGTCTTTGGCCACCAGAGAGACGTTCCCGCCCATGTACTGCTCCCAGGACTTGCCGTCCATATTGGAGAACATGCTCGATACCTGGAAGGAGTTGTTGATGGGGTCTTTGGTGATGATATTGATGGTTCCGCCCACGGCATTGGCGCCGAACAACGCCGAACCGCCGCCGCGCACTACCTCTACCCTTTCAATCATATTCACCGGTATCTGCTCCAAGCCGTACACCCCGCTCAGCGCGCTGATGATGGGACGGCTGTTAATCAGGATTTGCGAGTAAGGGCCTTCCAGACCGTTGATACGCACTTGGGGGAAACCGCAGTTCTGGCAGTTGTTTTCCACACGCAAGCCCGACTGGTAGTTGAGCGTTTTGGCGAGGTCGGTGGAGTTCACCATTTCGAAGAGCTTGGCGCTCATCACGTTCACCACCACAGGAGCCGCCTTCCGGCTTACCTCATTGCGATTGGCGGAAACCACAACTTCATCGGTCATGAAGCTTTCTTCCTGCAACTGGAAATGTACCACCGCCGTAAAGTCCTTGTTGACTTCAATCTCTTTTTCCTGCGTCTTATAGCCTACCGCAGAGACGCGCAACGTATACTTACCGGCCGGCAGGTTCTTGAACTCAAACTGGCCTTCTTCGTTGGATACCGTTCCCTGTCCGCTGCCCACAATCAAAACGGTGGCATACGGTATGTTCTCTTCCGAACCTTTCACAAGGACATGGCCGGAAATCATATTGCCTTCCCTAATCGGGTTTGCGGCAATAGCCGCGCCGATACTCACCACGGTAAGCATCAACACCAATATATAATGTTTCATTTGAATAATCGCTTTTATTTCTGTTACAGATTCAGCTCATACGGGCTGACCTTCAACATTTACTCTTTAAAAAATCAGTTGTTTAACGGTACCATTCCGGTATCAACCGTAGGTACGGCAAATACCAAGCGTTGGTACGGCGAATACCAAGCATTGGTACGACAGATACCAAACGTTGGTACGACAGATACCAAACGTTGGTACAACGAATACCAAGCGTTGGTACGGCAAATACCGGACGTTGGTACAGACAATATCAAAGGGTAACGGAATAAGGGGGAGCGCGGAGAGAAATCATCCGATACGCTTTTCCCTTGATGACGGACGTATCGGTTTCGTTTTCCACCACCCGCAGCAAAGAACGCATCGGGTGTTGTATTTCGCTGCAATCCGGTTTGTCCGAACTGAAGTGCGACAACAAACCGATAGCAATCAGCGAAGTAGCGGAGTGTGAATGTTGGTTATGAAAAGGGTGAGAGTGGGTAATCAATACCCCGTTGACGTAATGGACGTGAGTAAACGCCGTTACGCTTGCCTGGTACCCTACAAAGAGTACCAGCAAGCATAATGCGTATATGGTTCTTTTAATCCTTTTCACGTCTTATTATCCGCCTTTTGACTTTAAGGCCGCAAAGTTAGTAATTATTCCTGAACTTTACCAAACAAGAACTCATAATCACGTTTGGAAGCGGGAACAGCCCACTCCTCGGGAACAAATTTCCACTGGCCGAGCGCACGGGGTTCGATTACTTTCTTTCCCTCGATGTACTGCATCAGGTAGTAGCGCAAATCCTTGTCGGTAGAGCTGACGATACGCTCTTTCAGTTCATCCTGCGGAATGCCGGCGCCTTTTGTCAGCAGCTCCCCGCCGCCGTTGCCGCGGTAAGAGTTCAGGGCTACCGTGTACATCTTATTCATATCGAACGGAATACCGTCCGCCATGCTGAGAATGGTTACTTTCCGGCCGCTCGGCTTCGTAACGTCCACCGTGTAGATGATGCCTGCGGCGGAGTCGAAGTTGAAACTGAAATTCTTGAAAGCGGCTCTGTCCGCCGCACCTTCACGGGGCTTGTCGCGGAACAGCAGGATATGGTCGTCGGGAGAAGTCATGCGGTTCGTCCAAAGGTCGTAGGACATCTCCAAAGCGTCGTGCACTTCCTTACCCGAGAGCTTCATGGTGTAGAGCATGTTCTCGTACTTGTACAGGTTGAACATATCGTACACGTAAACGTCCCCTTCCTTTATCCGGGTGTCGTATGACAGAGGGGCGGCCAGCGAAATCTCGGCGCCGCTGATATTCAGTTGCAAGGTATGGATAAGGTCGATGAAGGCGGACGAACCGAAATAGGCGGGACGGGTGGAGATGGTTTCCGTGAAACGCCCTATCTTCTTCGATACGAAATCCTGAATGGTGGCGTACTGTGACGCGAAATGTTTCATAAACTCGTCGCTGACGCCGTATGCTCCGGTTTCGGTCAGCACGCCGTCAATCTTCTTGTCCGTGACCTTGCCGTCGCGCAGCGTCACGGTGATGTCTATGTCGCTCACCACCACACCGTTGCTGGCGGGGTCGATAACCAGTACGGAGTCGCCTGCGATGTTCCGCACTTTCTTACATTCGCGGGCGTGGTCGTGTCCCATCAGTACGATATCGAAGCCCGGAACATTGCGGGCTACGTCCAGCGAGGCGTTCTCCCGGTACTTGCCGCCCATCAGCAGGGCGTCCTGTCCGGCATGGAACATGCCGATTACGATGTCGGGACGCTCCTTTTCACGGATTATCTTCATCCACTTGCGCGCCGTTTCTTCCATGTCGTCAAAGCGGAGCCCTTTCCACAGGTTCTCGGACAGCCACACCGGAATGGCGGGGGTTATCATGCCGAGGACGACAATCCTCACTCCGTCGCGTTCGAGCGTCACGTACGGCGGGAAGTGGGTTTTGCCCGTAGCCGTTTCGATGATGTTAGCGCCCAGTACGGGAGCATGGCAGTCGCCCGCCCAACGGTCGAACACGGCGCGTCCCGTTTCCACGTCGTGGTTGCCCATGTTGCCGGCGTTATATCCCATGAAGTTCAGCATCTCGGCCGCTACGTGGGGAGATACCGTATCTATATAATTGTAATAATAGGCGGTGGGCTGCCCTTGCAGGATATCGCCGTTATCCAGCAGAATCAGATTGTCCTTATACGTCTCACGCTCTTTCTGCACGAAAGCGTACACGCGTGCCAGACTTCCGACGGCATCCCGTTGGAGAATGAAATCACGGGGATAAAAGTTCCCGTGTATGTCACTGGTCTGCACTATTTTCAATTTCACTTCTTTATCCTGCGCGGCAACCGTGCCGATAAGCAGGAAAATACATACAAAACAACAAGTCAGCTTTTTCATATATCTTTGGTTTATCATATAGCTCATCTGTTTCATAAATCCAGCGGGTGGGTAAACACAAAACGGGCGCCGCGGGTGTACTGCGAATCTATCCATATCCTGCCGCCCCACTTCTCCACAATCAGTTTGCAGATGGACAGTCCCAGGCCTGTGCCTTGCGCGTATTCGTTCAGTTTCTCGAACCGTTCGAAGACCCGCTTCCGCTTCTCCGGCGGTATGCCGCAGCCGGTATCCGATACGGAGAACAGGGCGGTGCGGTTCCGCATGTCCGGTTCGAGCTTCAACGTTATCGTGCCGTTCTCCGTAAACTTGTCCGCATTGGACAGCAGGTTGATGACCACTTGCTGCAAACGCTGGATGTCCGTACGGATTTCCAAGCTGTCTGCGGCGCTTTCAAACACTATCCGGTTGGACGACCGGCGCGCCTGTGTCACGGAAGCCGTCACCTGCGTGCAGACCTGTACCACGTCGCACTTCTCCAGGGTGAGAGTAACGCGGTCGGCTTCCAGGCGGGACACATCCAGTATGTCGTTTATCAGCCGGAGCAGCAAGTCCGAGTTGGCTTTGATTATCTCGAAATATCCGCGCTGGTCGTCTATGGCGGTATCTCCGGCGGAAAGCACGTCCGAGAATCCCACAATGGCGTTCAGCGGCGTACGTATCTCATGGCTCATATTGGCGAGGAACGCGCTTTTCAGGCGGTTGGACTCTTCCGCCCTGTCCTTCGCCTCACGCAGGGCGGCTTCGGACACTTCCAGCTCGTCTTTCAGCCTCTTGGTGCGGTAGAAGAAATAGAGCGTGATGAGCAAGCCCGTCAGCAGGATGACCAGAACGGCAGCCACTCCCCATATATGGTACTTATATTGCTCATAGAAGCCCGGAGTGACATTCACCAACCGGATGGGGCCGGGAATCGAAGCGATATCGAGCTTCCTCTCCTTCACCAGTTTGCCGTCCATGACGGTTTCGCAGGATATAATCTCTATCTCGGAGTTCTTCGAGTTTGCCAGCACACGGACAGCCTGCCGCGCCATATCCCTGCCCAGCGCACGGTAGACGGGCACTACTCCGCCCACAGCCCAGTAGCCGATGCCTACGGACGTAATGGAGAATGCGGGCAGGCCGGGAGCGGCTTCCATCATGGCATAAGTGGCATTGCGCATGAAGTAGCCGTCGTTCATGTCCACGCGCCATGTGCCCATCAGCAGAACGGTGCGCGGGGGCAGCGAGTGCAGTTTGTCACTGATGGTATAAATCGTGTTGACACGCCCGTCCAAGAGGATAAGGCTTAATTCGGGGAATTTCTTCATCTCTTTTACCACATGCGCCTGCAAGGTTACGCCACCGTAGCTGTTGTCGGAGATGAAGGCGATATGTTCCGTTTGGGGGTACAACCGTTTTATCATGCGGATATTGGCGGCCACATCGTACTGATAGACAAAGCCGCTCTTAATCGGGGAGCCGGCGAAGTCGGCGAAGAAGTCCAGCGACTCCGGCATCCATGTCTTCAAGTCCGCGCCCTGCTCCGGCAAAAGCACTACATTGCGGCTGGCAAGCGCCGTCATTACCGGAACGTCGCCCCGGACGGAGTCTTCCAGAGACAGATAGGCAGCCCACGCTTCCTGTCCTATCAGTATGACGAGCGAGGGTTCTTTCGTATCCCGGTACTTGGACAGGATGCCCGCCATTCTCGTCTTCCACAAGGGAGACTCGGAGAAACTCTTGCAGTTCATGTTCTCCAGCTCCACACCGCATGTACCGCCCAAACGCTGAAACTCTTCCATGAAGTTGGAAATGTTGTCCGAAGTTTGGCGCGAGTCCGGATTATAAGAACTGATAATCAGTACAGGATGGTCGCCCGTCGCAGAAAAGGCCGGGAACATGAGGGAGAAGAATGCCGTCAGGCAAAGCAGTGTTCTATAAAGTATTTTCTTGGATTGTCTCATTTAACGTCCTCCTGAACTGTCGCAAAGATACAATAAAACTCAAAAAAGGCGTAAAGAAAGATTGTTTTTCGTACTTTTGGCGCTCATTATTAAAAAGAAGCTGACATGACACAAATCTTTCACAGCATGATAGCTGCCATTCTCGGCATATCAGAAAAACAAATCGGGCAGACACTCGCCCTGCTCGATGACGGAGCGACCATCCCGTTTATCAGCCGCTACCGTAAGGAAATGACGGGCGGACTGGATGAAGTGCAGATAGAATCCATCCAAACCCACTACGAAAAGCTGAAGGAAACGGCCAGGCGGAAGGAGACCATCATCGGCACCATCCGCGAACAGGGGAAAATGACTCCCGAACTGCAAAAACGTATCGATGAGACATGGGACGGCACCGTCCTCGAAGATATTTACCTGCCTTACAAGCCCAAACGCAAAACCCGCGCGGAAGCCGCCCGCCAAAAGGGGCTCGAACCGCTTGCCACCCTATTGATGCTCCAACGCGAGCCTCATCCCCGGCAGCGCGCCGCCGACTTTGTGAAAGGGGATGTGAAAAGCCCGGACGACGCCCTGAAAGGCGCGCGCGACATCATCGCCGAACTGGTGAGCGAGAACGAGCGCGCCCGTAACGCATTGCGCAACACCTTCGCCCGCCAAGCCGTACTGACCGCCAAGGTGATAAAAGGCAAAGAGGAAGAAGGAGCCAAATACAGGGATTATTTCGACTGTGCGGAACCCTTGAAGCGGTGCAGCTCGCACCGTCTGCTCGCCATTCGCCGCGCCGAAGCGGAAGGTTTGCTCAAAGTGAGTATCAGCCCCGACGATGAAGAGTGTGTGGAACGGTTGGAACGGCAGTTTGTACAGAGCGGCAACGCTTGCGGAAAGCAGGTGGCGGAAGCTGTGCAGGATGCTTACAAGCGTCTGCTCAAACCGTCTATTGAGACCGAGTTTGCCGCGCAAAGCAAGGAACGCGCCGATGATGAAGCCATCCGGGTATTCGCGGAAAACCTGCGGCAGTTGCTGCTCGCGTCGCCGTTAGGACAGAAAAGGGTGATGGGAATAGACCCGGGATTCCGTACCGGCTGCAAGGTGGTGTGTCTGGATGCGCAGGGTAACCTGCTGCACAACGAGAACATCTACCCGCACCCGCCGGTAAACCAGGGCAAAGAGGCGTTTGCCAAACTGCAGAAGATGATAGAAGCCTACAAAGTGGAAGCCATCGCCATCGGAAACGGTACCGCCAGCCGGGAAACGGAAGATTTTCTGAAACGGCATACGTTCAACCGGGAAGTGCAGATTTTCATTGTCAGCGAGCAGGGCGCTTCCATTTATTCCGCTTCCAAAATCGCCAGGGATGAGTTTCCCGAATACGACGTGACGGTGCGCGGCGCCGTATCCATCGCGCGCCGACTGATGGACCCGCTGGCGGAGCTTGTCAAAATAGACCCGAAATCCATCGGCGTAGGGCAATATCAGCACGATGTAGACCAAAGCAAGCTGAAGAAGTCACTCGACCAGACCGTAGAGAACTGCGTAAACCTGGTCGGCGTCAATCTGAACACCGCCAGCAGTCATCTGCTTACATACATTTCGGGACTCGGCCCCCAACTGGCTCAAAACATCGTGAACTATCGTGCCAAGAACGGAGCATTCGCTTCCCGCAAGGAGTTGATGAAAGTTCCGCGTATGGGCGCAAAGGCCTTTGAGCAATGCGCCGGCTTCCTGCGCATACCGGATGCCAAGAACCCGCTGGACAATACGGCGGTGCACCCCGAGAGTTACCATATCGTAGAGCAGATGGCCGCCGATTTGGGATGCAGCGTAGCCGAACTGCTCGCCAACAAGGAACTGCGCCTGAAGATACAGCCCGAACGGTATCTCTCTCCCACCATCGGAATGCCCACCTTGAAAGATATTCTGCAAGAGCTCGAAAAGCCGGGACGTGACCCTCGCGGCCCGATCAAAGTATTCGAGTTCGACAAGAATGTACGCACGATTGATGATTTGCGCGTAGGTATGGAACTGCCGGGTATCGTGGGGAATATCACCAATTTCGGCGCTTTCGTCGACATCGGTATCAAAGAAAACGGCCTGATACACCTCTCGCAACTTGCGCAGAAGTATGTATCAGACCCTAACGAGATTGTATCCATCCACCAGCAGGTACGCGTAAAGGTACTCAGCGTAGATACCGAACGGAAACGCATACAGTTGACGATGATCGGGGTGGAGCAAGGGAATGGATAAATGAGAATACCTCATTCTTCATTATTTTTTATAAGTCAGCTTGTCTTTGCCGTTACCGAAGAGGTTATCGCCTAAAGTTGTGATTTTATCGCCGGTGGCAAGGACGTAGCGAAGGTTGTCGCATCCCATGAATGCGCCGTATTCTATGGCTGTTACGCCGGGGGGAAGCTCCAATGTGCCGCATAACCGTCCGCATCCGCTAAATGCACGTTGGCCGATGCTCTTTAAGGCATGGGGCAGTGTGATGTTGAGCAGGTATTTCTTTTGAGTGAATGTATAGTCGGGAATGACCGTGGCGTTACATTTGGACAGGTCTACGCTTACCAGGTTGGGCATATAATTGCGTATCAATGTGAAGTCCGCTTCGTCCATTTTGCCCTCTACCGTAAGGAAGTTGACATCTTTGGGCTGTATGCCGGCGCGAATCAGTTCGCTGGCAAGGCTGCCCATCGTAGCTATCTGTACAGTGGCTCCCACCGGTTCGCCTTCTATGAAAGCAAATGTCTCCCACCGTTTGCCGCGGCGATACGAGTCGCTGCTGCCCAGAGGGACGAATATGGCTGTCACGCTGTCGGCCAGGGCTTCGGGCAGCAAGTTCGGGGGAGTTTTTTTGCGTATACGGCAAATCTTCAAATTGGTACATCCCTTGAATGCACCGTCTTCGATGTTCTTGGTCTTATCGGACAGAATAACCTGCGTCAAAGATGTCTTTCCGATAAAAGTACTGTCGCTAAGCTGCTTGCAAAAGGCGTAGGACGGAATGCAATTGGCCGGATAGATATAGAAGCGGTCGGGATGCGTACCGTTCTTTCCGGCATACATGCTGATAGACGCATTGGATATATCCAGTATTTGCAGTTTCTTGAACTCATCCCGCAAATGGCGGAAATCAATCGCGTTCAGTTTGCCTTGCAGGACAAGGTGCGTAATCTCATTCGCCTCATCTTCGGTCAACATTTCCACCAAAGTGCCGGGCTTGGCAACGGTATAGCGCTTGGAAGTCTGGGCAGAGGCATTCAATATCATAATGCCCAATCCGGCGGTCGCTAAAAGTATTTTTCGCAGGTTCATGTTTCTAAATATCAAAGTACAATTTATCTTCGCTTTGGGGCAAATATACAAAGAACCCGCGAAAAAAGAACAGTTATTCTGGAAATTAAAGTAAATCCGACTCCATACATTATATAAATAACTCTGTACGTTGTCCGCAAACAGAACAAGTACAGAGTTATAAAATCAAACAACAATCTTAATTACCGTATTCTTAATATTCCAAAAGTATTTTCTCGATAACGATACCTTTGTTTTGCTTCTTTCCTTCCGGATAGAGATTGCCTCGCAAGGAAATCTGCACTTGCTCCATATTCTCCCAATCCGGCTGTCCGGTGACGCCAACAGACTGAGGATAATAGTAAGAGCAAACTCCAGGCCAGTCCTGAGGCAGTACCACAGCGGGATACGGCTGCAAGGCGGCGGCATCGATTTCAATCATTTTCATCGAACCGGAAAGCGTGAAATCCGCACCGAAAGCACGGCCATTCTTATCCATAAAGTTCACAAGTGCACGGTCGGTTCCGTTAAGTCCCATTGCCCATATCTTTATTTTTTTAGGAGCGGTCCCCTTTCTGTTCCATAACTCATCTGCAATAAAATGAGAAAGAGATACATCGGCGGCAGTACGCCAAGCAGGATTTTCCGTCAGGTCGGGGGTGGTGAGTTCATAGGCATTATTCATATCAGGTGCGGTACGGATAAGGCGGATTCTGCACTCAGGGCTTTCAAAATTACGGGAGTAATCTATGTTTTTCAACCCTTCGCAGGCATTGAGTACCGTTGTCAGATTGGCCGTCTCCTCCGTAGGCTGAATGGTGGTGTACCAATCGCGGGGCGACCAACGCTCCGGATATACCGGATGCGCTCCATGAGAAGGCCACCCTTTGTACTGCGAATACAACTTCTGCTGCGGGTGGTCGGCAATACGGGTAAATCCGTTCTTGTCAATCCTGTATTTTCCGGGATAAACAACGGTGGTTCGCTTAATGCCGGGAAGCGATACCGAGAACTCGCGTTCGCGGGAGCTGGCCACAACGACGTCTTTGTATGCAGACGGTACTGCATAGGGGTCATCGACAGCTATAATATCAGGATAAAGTTCGAGCGTCCATGAGTTCCGATTATCGTCGCGGTCAAGAAAATATATCCCGTTGCCTTCATACTGTACCATTGGCGATGAACCGATACCTGCGATATGACGGAGAGCGGCAATATCCTTGGGACGGTCGGATACGGAAGCGGAATGGTAGTACATATCTCCGCTGTTGAGCAATGCAAGGTCTTCTTCATAGCTCAAACGGAAATCGCCGAAACGGTTATTGGCGGGATAATACCGATTAGGCTCTCCCGGACTCCAACGGCGCACGATTTCGGCGGAAATCATAGATGCCACCGCCTTGCGCGGAGTGTACACCATATTCGTAAACTGCACGTCCCAACCCAGGTTCTTGGGTGCGGTACGCAACATGTCGTAAGAGAACATGGCAATGAACTGACAACCGCCGCGTACAAACTCCCTTACCATAGCCGGTACTTGCAAGCCGCCGTCGCGTTGGGTGGAATCGAATTCATACACTATTTTCGACTTGCCCTTCATGGCAGGGTCGGCCAGTTGCTCGTAACGGTCGACACAGAGCAGAGGATTTCCCTTGACGGTACGATAGCTGGTAAGCCCCTGAGGATACCATGCGTATGTACCGCCATCGACTTTCGAGGCAGCTACAATCGGAGCTACCTTAAAGTCCTGGCTTACATTGTAGAATATCAGCTTATCGCATCCGGCAGACCTGATTGCATCGACCATGCCATTAATATAATCGGTCATGGCTTCCGGCTTATCGGCCATTTGGGCGGGTTCATTGCTCACTTCCACAAAGATGATATTCGGTTCATCCTTGATTTTACGTCCAGTATAACGGTTGGTGTGATTGAGCAGTTGCTTCACATAGTTCTTTTGAGCCTCTTTAGCTGCCGAATCGAGAATAAGGTCGGGTTTGGAATAGACATTCATAAAACCGGTATTGGTGCTATCCGTCATCTCCGGCCATTGTGAATTGTAGGTAACAATCGGCGAAAGAAGCATATAGATGTCGCGCTTCGCAGCCTCGTCGATAAGGCGTTCGAGCAAACGGAGATGCTCGTTTTGAATCAAGTTGCCTTGTGCGTCCGTATTCTGCCAGTCGCCCCAGAAGCATAGCCGCAGACCGTCCCAACCCATTCGTTTGAAGTGGTCGAGGTCCTCGGAAATCATAGCATCGCGGTCGCCGTCCACATAAACGGCGGCACGGAAATCGCATGCCGAAGGCAGGCAATAGTTGGCTCCGTAAAGAGCGACCCTGCTATTGTCCTTAGTCCAACGGATATTACCTTCCTTGTCCTGATATACAAGCTCCTTTGCCTGCAATCCCAAGACTGCAAGCATAATGCCCACAAGTAATATTATCTTTTTCATTTCCGTAGATATTGCAAAATCAATTTTTCAACCCGTATCATAACGGGATAGTCATTACATATTCGGGAATAATCTGCGGCTCCCCGATTTCGAGTACCGGACCCTGGGAAAAGTCGGGAACAAACTTTGCCGGTATGTCGGGCAAGAAAGGCGCTTCAGCACGCAACGGACGGAAGTAAAATCCCAATGGCTTGCCTGCGCTCATTTTATCGGCAAAACGATTAAGGCCTATACGCCAGGGCATCCCCTGCCAGAAGTGGTCTAATACCATTGCATTGTCCATAAACGCCATAGCTACATCTCCGGTGTAGGGCACTGAAAGGAAATATTCATTGACCTGAGGAGTGTCCGTTGCCTTTTCGGTGAAACCGACTTCCATTCGCCAGGGAACAGATTTATCGACATCGGCTTTCGGCGAAACAGGTTCTACACTGACCGTCTGTTTCTTAAATCCTTGCTTGGAAGGATATACGATGTAGTCTGCCCGGTGTTTACCCAAGCTAAGAAGTTTTACTTGACCGGCAGCAGGAACAACGGTAGCTTCGGTGATAAGCAGTTTCCCGTTTACCTTCGTAGCGTTAAGGGCGTCTGCGTATGTGAGCACCGTTACTTTAAAAGCTTTGCCGCCACGTGGAGTAACCTTGAACGTACTTTTGAAACCGGGAACAATATCGGTAAACTCGGATTTGCCTTTTACAGAGCTTTTGGAGAAAACGAACTCAGGCTCCATACCGTCATGTACGGTAAAGAAGTAGTGGGCTGTCCCTTTATCTTCAATCTTCATCAGAGGCTGGGCTGTAGCATATTTCAACAATGCGCCTTCCATATCGAAGTTGAAAGGAAGTATGGCCGAAGTATTCTTAGGGAGCGTAAATCCGCCTTCGGCCGGAATCGTCAGAGTTTCGTTCGGAAGATTCAGCTTAACCCGAAGGTCTTTCTGGTCGTGACGTTCAAGGTCGTGGTCTTGCGTATTGACCAAAAACAGAAAGCCTTCACCGGTAGGAGTCATACGGGCGGCATAACGAAGGTCGTCGCGGTTCTCCGGAGTCATCGTCTTTACATTTTCGGGCATCACCGGTTGCATCGGAGCCAGGATATGCTGAAAATCGGCAAGGAAATTATGGATTACCCGAAGGGGGCGGAAACTCGGTGCTTCCAGCCCGAACTCTCCGAGAGGCGCCTGGAAATCATAACTGATTTTCGGAAGCCCCATCGGCTGGTCGCTCAGAAACTCACCGTAGCCGTTGTTCATACGGGGAGTGGAACCGCCGTGATACATATAGTAACCAATGATGTTCGAACCACCTGCCAAGCAACGGAGCATCAATGCTTCCGCCGCTTCAGGAGTACAGACAGGACGTTTATCATAGACCATTTGGATACCGGCGCCCATTTCGGCGGAAGCCGACGGATAATCCAGAGGGTTGTAACGAACCGGGCTGTAATCGGGCTCGGCCCATAGATTCTTGAACATGCAGAAATCGCTCTTACGCTGGTCGGGGAACCAAGTGGGATAGGTATAGCCGGCTGTAACAGGTATTGCCTTACCCGGAATTACGGCAGCGTTCCCCCACCCCGTAGCCGTATAGAAAGGTGTTATGATACCTGCTTCTTCGGCCATGCGCTGAAGTGTAGCCATATGCCTGTCGCCAAGTTCGGCTGCACTGATATTGCCTTCCTGTACGGAGACGCCTAACTTCGTGATACCCTTATCATAACTGGCGGCAGTAAAGTCGAGCACCTTTTCACCGGCATAATTGATAGCCCAGGGTGCGGCGGAATGTTGATGTTCATTTTCAAGCTGGCATCCGATAATAGGGCCGCCGTCCTTATAATACAGCCCTTGCAACTGCTTGGCTATTTCCGTATAGAGTATCTTGGTATATGCAAGGTATTTCGAATCGTTGGAACGTACATCGAGATTCTTTGTAAAAAGCCAGTCGGGCAAAGCTCCCGAACGGATTTCACCATGCCCGAAAGGACCGATACGCACGATTACGTCCATATCGTGTTTCTTACAAAGCTCAATGAAACGGCGCAGATTGAGATTGCCTTCCCAACAGAACTTCCCCTCGACAGGCTCGTGCAGACTCCAGAAAATGTAAGAAGGAATGACATTGACACCACCCGCTTTCATCTTGATAATTTCCTGCTCCCACTGTTCGGCCGGATAGCGCGAATAGTGGAACTCTCCCATGACAGGGATAACAGGCTTGCCGTCACGAACGATATAGTAATTATTGACATCGATAGAACCGCCGTCAGGAGCTTTTCCACCCATTTGTAAATGCTCGCTACGAATAGGTTCCCATTTCCGGGGAGCCGTCAGTTCATAAGTCTGGGCAGTGGCAGCCAGAGCCGCCATGCCGAAAATCGAGGTAATGATAATCTTTTTCATCAGTATAAAGGATTTTGTTTAATTGCAGATTTAGATTCATCGATGAATGATGCAGGTATAGGAAGACGATTGTGGCTGTCGTTTACATTATAATATCCGCGTCCTTCTTCGGCATTGATTTTATCGATGCGGTTGTTGGCATATTCAACATATTTGCCGAAGCGGATAAGGTCTTGGCGGCGAAGCCCTTCGCAATAGAACTCATGACCCCGTTCAAGAAGTATGGCTTCGAGGAAGGCATCGGTATCGGCTGTTTGGGCAGCCGAAAGATTACCCAGACCGGCACGGTTACGTACACGGTTAACAAGCCGGGTAGCCTCACCGCTTATCGGGCCACCGTTACGTACAATCAGTTCGGCAAGGCTCAACAATACATCGGAATAACGGTAAACTACTATATCGACATTACTCTTGGCATCGGTCATACCGGGGTCTTTACCATATTTCAGGGTTACCGCACCGTATTTCATATCAGTGCGGGTAACGGTCTTGCCACTGGTATTGACATAGGAAGTGAACACCATATTTTCCAAACGCTTGTCACCGGGCTCGTAAGTATCATAGAAGTCCCAAGCCATTACGTATCCGCCCCAACCGGTCGATTTATCCGTCCAAGGCATATCGGTAGGCAGGAAACTGGCTGTCAGATAATTCTCGGAACCGTAAAGGGTCGCGTTACAGGGGCGCTGCAATATCACCTCGCTGTTACCGGCTCCGGCAAGCGAGAATATAGAACTGTAATCGGATTGCAGCGTATAGTTTCCTTCCATTGCATAAAGGTCGCGAGCCAATACCTCAGCTTTTTCAAAATGCCCGCGAATCATATAATATTTGAGCAGAATCATCCGGGCAGCTCCCTTGGCTATGCGTCCGCGGGCTTCGGGCATTTCCGGCAACATGGCAATGGCATTGAGCAAGTCTTCTTCCATCATGGCATCATATTCCTCATCGGTCAGGCGCGGAAGATACACGAACGTTTCGGGATTATCGAGTATATCATCGGAAGCAACAGGTACCGGACCGAATAGGTCGTAAAGATAAAGCCCCATCCACCCGCGCAAAGCATGAGCCTCACCGAGATATTTCTTCTTAATATCTTCCTTCACCGGGCTTTCTTCGATGCGGCGGATTGTATTGCGAGCCTTGGATAGATAGTTGTAATGGCTGAACATATTCCAGAATTGAGACTGAACCGAACCGGCAGTAACAGTCCATTGATGAAAATAGTATTCATCGGATTGCCAGCCCCAGTTGCACCACATAACATCGGTTGTCATATCGGAGAATGTCTGATAGCCATTATAATCGGAAATGAAAACACTGGGAGCTTTACCGTTACCGCCCCAATCACCGGTTCCAAAATCGTAGTAAAGGCCATCAACGGCAAGTTTAAGGTCGGTTTCCGTCTTGAAGAAATTATCGGGATAGATTTCCGTAAAATCCTCACGTTCGAGGTCCATGCATCCTGTCAGCAGGAAAAGCAGCCCCCCTATAAGGAGAAGATGTACATTATGTATATTCATAATTGCTGATATTAAAGTTAAAACTTAAGGTCGACCCCTACCGCTACCTGAAAATTATTGGGATAAGCGCCGATACCGTTACCGGTTTCAGGGTCCATACCTTTGTAGGGAGTGATTACGCCGATATTGCGTACCGCACCGTAGAGGCGCAGGTTCTTTACTTTATCATTGAACCACTTGGCAGGAAATGTATAACCTACCGATATGTTATCGATACGGAGATACCAGGCGTTTTCATAGAAGAAGTCACTCTTGGAAGGAGCGAATCCGCTTTTGGCCTCAGCCACACCGGGCATAGAACCCTCCTGATAGTCGGGACGCCAACGGTTCATCACATCGGTAAGGGCATTCACACCGTATGTGATATCTTCCAGGCCATAGACGCTCTGGTGTTTCACGTCATTAATCTTGCGGCCGCGTAACGAACCGTAAATATAGATGTTGGCATCCCAGTTTTTCCAGGTCAAGGTATTATTGATAGAGAACGGTATGGGAGTCGAATTGTAGAGGGCTACATAATCAGCCTCATCCAGCAAGCCGTCAGGTTCGCCGGAAAGGATGTAACGTCCGTCCGCATCGCGCATACGCTCCCCTTTCTCGTCCAGCATATAACCATTTAAGTCCAGATACTTGATAGCGCCGGCTCCCGAATTGGGAAGATGAGCGTAAGTTTCGCCCTGCTGTACCAAGCCGTCGGTACGCCAACCGTAAATATCTCCCCAATCTTGCACCATAGGCTGATAGGCGGCAGGTATGAAATCGGGGTCGCGGCTGATAGTCTGATTTTTATAGAACGATAAATTCAGGTCGGTACTCCATGAAAAATCCCGGCCGGCTATATTTATGGAGTGTATGCCTATGTCGATACCGCGGCTACGGTATTTTTCCCTTGAGTTATAGTCGATAGTAGTGACTTCGTGATAACTCATAAGCTGCTTGCTCAGTATCACATCGCTACGGGTACGCTGGTAGGCATCAACGCTGACTTGGAGACGATTATTGAAAAAGCCTGCATCCAAACCGATGTTGATATCGGTAAGCGTTTCCCATTTCAAATTCGGATTGCCGATTTTCGATAAAGCGACACCGTTGACAGGAGAACCGCCAGGAGCCCATGCACCTTGCATCACACTGTAAAAAGTATTGATACCGGTAAGATTGCCGGCATTACCGGTCTGTCCCCAGCCACCGCGAAGTTTAAGAGTCGTAAGCCATGTCTGTTCCCGCAGCCATGCTTCTTCATTGATTTTCCAGGCTGCGGAGAAACCGGGAAACGCTCCCCACTGGTGTTCTTCGGAGAAATTGGAAGAACCGTCTATACGAAGATTAGCCGTAAGAATATAGCGGTCGAGCAATGTATAATTGACGCGTCCTATCCATGACGCCATTTCATTCGTACCACGATAGGAACTGATAGTAGGCTTTTCTTGCTGTGACGAACCGATATTGTTCATCAGCGGAGTATCGAAAGGAAAATCACGGGCTATGATACCCATACCGTCCCAGCTTTGTTTCTTGTATTCCCAACCTGCCATAACGCTCACATCATGTTTATCCGCAAATGTCTTATTGAAATTGGCTATGACATTTACAAGGTTCATCTGCGAATTGGCATTCTGCTTGGATGCCTCGCCATTGAGCGAGAAACCGTGTTTGGTAGTGGTAGGCGTGTACTGGTCTGCCTGCGTCCAGCTGATATCGACACCGGCTGTGGCACGGATATTGAAGAAAGACCACGGTTTATATTCGAGATAACCGCTTGCATAAAGATTCTTAGCGGTTGTCTTGTCGTAGATATCGAGAAGCGACACAGGATTGGGATACATGTCACGGATAGGATTGACAGAAAAATCGCCATTCGCATCACGAACGGGAACAGTAGGAATAAATGTCATTGCGGAGTACAGCACTGCCGATTTTTCCTGACGGGAGTCACCGGTCGGAACATCGTTATATTTAATCTGGCTGAAAGATGAATTAATGCCGCCCTTGATATATTTACCGAAATCCTGGTCTACATTCAGACGTCCGGTGATTCGATTCATAGAATTGTTTTTCACCAATCCCTGATGATCATAATAGCTCAGAGAGAAAAGTGTCTTAGTGGATTTTCCACCGGCAGTGACAGACAGGTTATGTTCATTGACAACGCCTGTGCGGGTAACTTCTTTCATCCAGTCCGTGCCTTCTCCCACGAAATTGTCAATCTGGCTCTGCGTAAACTTTTTCTCGTCACCGCGTCCCAATTCCTCAAAAACCTGGTTCTGCGTAATCATGAACTGGCGGGCATCCATAAAATCGGGAGCGTCTTTTATGCGGGAAAAAGCTACCGAACCGCTGTATGAAATTTCAGGACGGCCTTCCTTTCCGCGCTTGGTGGTGATAAGAATTACTCCCCCGGAAGCATCGGAACCGTAAATGGCTGCCGCGGAAGCGTCTTTCAGCACATCGATGCTCTCGATATCGTTCGGATTGAGATTAATCAAACCGGAATTATCTTTGGCCGCACCGGAATAGATAGTTCCCGCAGACACTTTGGAATGGGGAGCTTGCGGTACGCCGTCAATCACAACAAGTGGTTGCTGTCCTGACAAACCGCCACGTATGGCAATGCTCATCTGACCACCGGGTGCGGCAGTAGAAGAAGTGATATTCATACCGGCGGCACGCCCCCGAAGCATCTCACCGACCGAAGCGCTACCTGCCGAAGGAAGGTCGTCTGCTTTGACGGAAGCAACAGCACCGGAAAGGTTGCTCTTTTTCATAGAACCATAACCCACTACCACAACTTCATCGAGAAGCTCGGAGTTTTCTTCAAGCACAAAATGCATTTTCGAAGCGGCTCGCTGTTCCTGTTCTTTATAGGTCACATAGCTGGCTCTGATAATGGCTCCTTCTGCCACATTCTTGAGGGTAAAGTTTCCATTAAGGTCGGTAGCACTACCATTTTGCGTACCCATTACCAGCACAGAAGCACCAATCAGCGGTTCTCCGGTCTTATCGGTGACAGTACCCGTAACCGTAATTTGAGCAAGTGCAGGAAGTACCGATAATGCTATCACTGCAAAGGCTATCACAAAACGTGATAAAACATTGGTTTTCATTGTCCTAAATTATAAGGTTTTTAATTCGATTTTTTAATTGTTCCCCACGGATAGGCGGTATCAAAAGTTACGATTACTTCTCCGGAATAATCAGTGTGGAAAGTTAAATTAGCACCGCCAGAAGCTATCCACCAATATTTACCATCACCATGGAATTGGCATGACCAATCAGGGGAAGTTAAACAATATACATAATCTCCGTACCCTTCGACTAATGATACAGTACCTGTATAGCGATAATCCGTTATCTTAGTCATTTCTGCTGAAAGCGCCCAATTACCAATAGTAAATCCTTCACCAGTCACACACAAAGCACCAGTATAAGCATCAGTTGGAATTTCAAGAGCCCATATACTATAAGTGTGTGCCTGAAGGTCAATCCAAATACCATAATACCCGGCTTTATTTATCGTCACAGGAACCGCATACCCGTTATTATTCATCAACTTTGAAGATACATAAGGTGAAACGCCGTATAAATCTCCGTCAAGATTACGCTCCGGAGTGAAGAATATTTTAGAATTGTCTGTAGTAGCATAGAACTTGCCTTCATATTGGTATTCCCCTTTACGGTCCATCCACCGGTAATAGCCGTCGATATAGTCATCTGGATTTTCATTGGCATCCACAACATACATTCCGGGATAATCCTGAATAGGGTTCTCTGTTTCGGAAAGCATTACCATGACTTCGATATTGTGCACGGATTTATTGCCCGAGGCATCTTCAATGGTGATTACGCACGGATAAGAACCCGTAGTAGTGAATTCAACCGTTTTTTTAACGGATGCGCTACGGTCTAAAACTTCCACGGTTTCATCATATGACAAAGCAGGAATGGATATGTGTACCGATTTCAGGCGGCGGTCATCCATAGCAGTAAAGTTGATATCCCAAACAGCCTTTTGCTGTTCCGTATCAAAGTCAACGCCTACCTGTGCATTGAAAGCCGGAGTAACAGTAGGAGCCGAAGTGTCGGGAAGAAAACTGATAGGAATTTCGCGTACGGTAGACTTACCGTTTTCACACTTCACCGTTACTGTAAGTACCTGATTAAGTGTAGCGTCTTTGGGAACGATGAGCTGGTATTCATAATCGAATACGTTATCTTCGTATGCCGTCCGGTCATACACTTGATTTACGCCCCATGCTTCGCAAACGAGTGAAACAAAAGATATAGGAGAACCGTTGGACGCAGTGCCGGCAACAGATACCGTATCACCGGGAAAAGTTTCTATACGCTCCGTTTCGACATAGTTGCCGGGAGTAACGTCATCATATTCGTTACTGCAACCCGAAACGAAAATTGCCGCTATTGTCATCAGGGCAGTATATATGGTTAAGTGAATATTTTTCATGGTCAACTAATTATTATATTTTATAGCGTCAAATATCGGAAGCAATTCTCCCTGGAAACCAAAGAGCGTAGTGTTGCTTACGTAATTCTTATCACCCAGAATCCAACCCAACCCGGGAATTTCAATGAATATAGGGTCCCAATAGATATAACCAAGAACACGACCACTCTTTACCTGCTTGATTTGATTCGTCAAGTCTGCAATGAAGTCACGCTGGCCGAGTTTAGAGAACTCGGCATACGGGCCGTTATGAGAAAGCTGTCCCGGATTACCGTCGGGAAGCGTCCTGTTCCATGCATAACCGGTTTCGACAACCAGGATGTCTTTATTGAACAGGTTAACCATACGGTCTGCCCATGCACGAAAGTCCGAAGCCCACATATTAGTCCAAAAAGGATAGTAAGAAATACCGATAATGTCGTAGTCTACCGCATAATCACGCATCAAGCCGTAAAACCATTTATGGGTTGTTTCCGGAATACCTTCGCTATACGTGCTGTGAATTACAATCCGGGCATCCGGAGCAACTTCACGAACCGCCTTTGCACCTGCATTAAGCAAAGCGCACATCTTGATAGGGTCATCGCAAGCGCCGTCCGGATAAAGAAGCCCCGCCTGAATTTCATTACCAATAGCTACATATTCGGGAGTAGTGCCTTGCGCACTCATTTTCCGGAGAAAATCGGCCGTATAATCATAGACTGCAGTCTTCAACGTTTCAAAATCCAGGTCGGCCCATTCATGAGGTTTGTACTGGTCATCGCCATTCGTCCAATAATCGGAATAATGGAATGTCAACAGTATTTCCATACCCTTTTCCTTGGCACGTTTCGCCAAATTCAAGATGTCCGCTTGATTTTGATAGCCGGCAGGCAAAGTATTCGAAGGATAGAAATCCTTATTACCCGGGTCATTATACAGACGCAGACGTACCAGGTTCATACCATTCTGCTTAAGGATTTCGAGACAGTCATCGGATTGACCGTCCGCATTATAGTACTTTCCTCCATTATCCTCCACATACGAAAGAAGAGAAATATCGCCGCCCTTCACAAGGTTGAATTCTGCCTGCCGGGAACTGACTAACTGCAAATCCGCAATTTCGATACCTTCGCCGTTGCCAAGCTCAATGCGGCATGTACCATTACTCACCTCAATGCCTTTAATTACATTTTTAGCCCAAGTTTTTTCCGACGGCTTGATTGCAGTCATTTTACCGGAAGCGGCCAGATAGGGAAGTTCGGTTGTCTGAGATGATTTCGTATAGAATTCCAGGTCATAGATGCCATTAGGAATATCAGTGACATTCCACCCTGTCATAGCATCCCCATAATTGTCCCCGACAGCCAACACATAAGTGTCGACTGCTTCGGGAGCCTGATATACATCATCATCGCTACACGCCGTAAGGCTATATACAGCCAAGAGCGCCAACGAAATTATAAACAATTTAGTGCTTCGTGACATTGCTTAAGGTTTTAAATGATTGAATTCCCTGATGATTGATATTCATAGCCTCGGCTTCGGCAAGATAGCGTTCAGAGTGTACACTGTCGCCAAGACCTGCATAACCGAGTGCAAGCATGTACAAACAATGGATGCGGTTTGCCTCATCGAGGCTGCCATCCCAAATCTGAAGGTCAGGAAGGCTGACAGCAAAATAGTCCATCACCACTTTCTCATGCAGATGCTGTTTACCATAGTCTACGAGGCGGTTAAAATAAGAACGCGCCTTATTCTCATTGCCGAGAGCACGGAATGCCAGACCGGCATAAAAGATTTTATCGGGTTTAGCATCATTGTAATACATAGCCGCAGCCGGTTCGGTCGGTCCGAGTGTCGCCTGCTCAAAGCATCGGCGGGCATCGTCTTCCTGCCTCATCGCCTTATAGCACAAACCAAGCAGATAGAAGAAATCATTCTCCTGTGCGCCGTAAAGTTTACCTTCGCCCAAATGATGAGGATATTGCAGGCACTCGTTGAGAAGTACGACTGCTTCAGCATGTTTTCCTTCGACAATAGCAAGCTTTGCAAGTTCCACGCGAGCGGTCTGATATTGAAACGGAACCTTACCTTCACCACCTTCCCAGGGGTGGAACCGATGATTGTCAAGTTTCCTTTTTGCTTCGGCATAGCGGCCGGTCTGATTGAGGAGAGTTATCTCCTCAAGAACGAGGTCGTCGCGTTGTTCTATCAGTTCCGGATAGTTCTGCAAGAATGCCAGGCGTTCGGCATGCGGACGCTGTAATTTCTTGTAGAGCTGATCCAGCTCCATGAGAACGCGGGCATCGGTTTCATCGAGAAAGAAAGCACGTTCCATATACTCAAGAGCTTTCCCGGGAGCATTGCGTTTATTATAATAGACAAGGGCAAGATTACGCCATGTGGTCGGGAATTCCGGATTAAGTTCGGCAGCACATTCCCAATGGCTTTGTGCAAGGTCGTACTGACGTTTGTCATAGAAAAGGTTACCGAGGTAATGATTGGCGCAAGCGTCTCCGGGATTGACTTCGAGCGCAGCACGCAGGGCAAGGACAGCCTCAAGACGGTTAGGAAAGACAAAATCCGGACAACCGGCGCTACCGGTATCAAAAGCCTTACTGGCATTCTCTTTATCACCTGCCTGCAACAGACACCAGCCAAGATAATAATATGACATCGGGGTAGTTGCCTTTTGCGCTATGGCAACCTGCCAAAGCGATTCTGCTTCTTGCCATAAACCGGCGGCACAGAAGTCAATGGCTATTTCATCATAATTATGCGCATTGCCATGTACCAGGGAAACCAGCTTATTGAGCAGCGCCTGTTCCTCTGTAATAAGATACTCGATATACAGGCAACCATAATTGAACTTATCGAATTTAAGCGATTCCCGGCAGAACGTAACTGCTTCCTCATGACGGTTCATCCGATACAAAACGGCGGCTTTAAGTGCGCGTGCCTTTGCATTGTGCCAATTACGCAGAAGGGAACGTTCGGCTTCGTAAAGCGCCTCACTGTAATCCCCGTTCATACACGAAATTTGTGCGCATGCAAAATAACCGGCATCCTGCCAACCGCCATTCCAAGTAGCTTTATAGAAACGGTTATAGGCTTCCTCATAACGTCCCTGATATTTGAGGGCAAGACCTAAATTGTAAACAGGCTCGCCGTCATACGGGTTGGGATTACGTTTTTGCAAGATTTTAACGGCTTTTTCGAGGTATTGTCCGGCAATGTCAAAGCGTCCCTTACGGATATACCACAACCCCATTGCATTATTGCAACGCACATCGTCCGGGTCACGGCGCAGCCCCTCTTCATAGTAATCAACCGGTGAATAGGTAGCATGGCGGTATTGCTCCAAATGCAGACCGGTAAGGAACAGTTGTTCAACCGTTTTAATCTGCTCCGGCAATAAGGCGGCTTCAGCAGCATCGGGAATAGGACGAATCTCGTCAGGCTCCGTATGCCATGACATCACTGCGCGTCCGTCTTTTATAAAGTCAAGGGTCAATGTACTGAATGGCGCACCCTGCACATCGACAGTTTCTTCAAATACTTTTTCCGGGTCTATCAAGACCTCACGATTGAGATATTCGCTATTATCTTCTCCGGCCAAGCGGATTATTACGGTCTGCTTCGATGTGGCGAATACTTTCAGATGTACCTTACCGCCCTCTTGCGGCTCGATATTCATCAGCAAGTCCTTGGTGGCATTCTTTACAACGCCAAGCTCGCGATAAGGAAGAAAATATTGCGTAAACTCTTTTTCTTCATACGGCATCAGCCATGTAAAGTCCGGTTGGTTTTCGGTATAAACACCTGCCATGAGTTCGATATAAGGGCCGTCGTCATCGGTGAGGCAACGGTCCCATGCACGGCCGAAGTCTCCGTTTCCCCACGTCCATTGTTTCTTTCCGGGAGACACATGATGACTTGCCACATGAAGCATTCCCGCCTCTGTGTCGAATTCGTACCCCCCTTCGAAGTCGTACTTCGAATTCACACCCATGTATGAAGTAGGCACAAAGATATTCTTATAGTTAGCAATATCGACACCGGACGAATAGTCCATTTTATAATAGGTTCCCGTCGCAATGGGGAACGAACTTACGGCACGTTTGCCGTGGTCGAAAACAGCATTGATATCGGGCGGAAATACCGAACGGTAGTGGTCGTTGACCGCAACAGCGGGATTGGCCCACCACAAGAATGTCTGCGGTACATCGGTACGGTTGTACAATACGCCTTTTATTTCGAGGAAAGCACATCCGGGACGGAGTGTAAATCCTGCCATGCCTTTTTGGTGGAACATACGCTCCATTTCGCTCACCCATACGGTAACGGAGCCATCCCCATGCTCCTCGATAGTACAATCGACCGGCATATAAGTGGACGGACGATGATGTTGAGGCCAATTGAATTCGATGCCGCCGGAGATCCACGGACCGGCAAGCCCCACAAGGGCGGGTTTAATAACATGGTTATAATAAACAAAGTGACGCTGTTTAATCTTGTCGTATGCCATTTGTACACGTCCGCCAAGTTCAGGAAGTATCATCACCTTGATATATTCATTTTCAATGAAAACAGCGCTCCACTCATGGTCGGTTTTCTCATTGGATATCGACTCTATCACAGGATAAGGATAAACCACGCCACTTGAACCCTGATAAACACGTTTCTCGAGAAATATAGGATTTTTTTCAGGCTTTCCTACTTCATAAGTAGGAATTACTACTTTTTCTTTCCAGGCTTTTACCATAGTATGATTCATTTATAAGTTATGTTATTCGATTATTATTTTTAGAAGTAAGCTAAAAGGATTTATTCTTTCTCCACATCGACAAGTTCGTTTTCAAGCTGTTCCAGAGTTTTTCCTTTGGTTTCGGGGCAACGAATTTTGAAAAAGACATAACCCGCACCGCAGATTAACGCATAAACCCAAAATGTACCGAAACTACCGAGTGAAACGTTAAGCAACGGAAAGGTGTAAGTCAATGTGAACGAGCCTACCCAAAGTGCAAAAGTACAGGTAGCCACAGCTATGGCACGAACCCGATTTGGGAATATCTCGGACAAAAGCACCCATGTAATAGGGCCAAGAGTCATAGCATAGAAAGCTATTGCCGCCACAACCAAGATAATCATGAAGAAACCGGTTACATGAAAAAAGTAGCACGTACCAAGCGTAGCATAAATCACGCTCAACCCGCCTGCACCCCAAAGCATCAGTTTACGGCGTCCGAGCTTCTCGACAGTGTAAATTGCGACAACGGTAAATACGACATTCACAATTCCGGTTAAGACAATATTAAAAAGCATTTCTCCCAGGTCGTAACCGGCATTGGAAAAGATTTCCTGCGCATAGTTGAAGATGACATTCGTACCGCACCATTGTTGGAAAACAGCTATTACCAAACCGAGAACCAACACTTTACGGAACGGGCGGCTGAAGAGCAACCCCAACCCTCTCTGCTTCTTCGAGCTATTCTTGGTATTCCTTACCGCCTTTACCTCATCATCGGCATACTCCTGTCCGCCAATATTCCTGAGTATTTCCATCGCCTCCGTTATGCGATTCTTCATCACTAAATAACGAGGACTCTCAGGAATGAAACAGGCAAGAAGCAAAAAAGCTCCGGCAGGAAATGCCGCACTCCAAAACATCCATCGCCAGCCCATCAGGACGTTCCACGAATCTACAGCAGGAACAGTAGTTCCGGCAGGCATCGGTTCGGCTATCATAAAGTTGACAATTTGTGCCACTAAAATACCAAGTACAATAGTCAGTTGGTTCAAAGACACAAGTTTACCGCGAATATGGCTCGGAGCAACTTCAGCAATATACATCGGAGATAACCCCGAAGCCAAACCGATTGCAATACCACCGACAAAACGGGCACACAGAAAAGCGGTAAAGGTATCGAATACACCGGTACCATAGGCCGAAACAAGAAAAATAAATGCGGAAATAACAAGTAGCGGCTTACGGCCGAGACGGTCTGCCAAAGTACCGCAAGCCATTGCGCCCACAAGACAGCCGGCAAGAGCGATAGACATAGCCAATCCCTGTAAAGTCGGTTCATCTGCTATTCCGAAAAATACTTCATAAAATGGTTTGGCACCCCCAATCACCACCCAATCATAACCAAAAAGCAAACCGCCCATGGCCGAAACAATACAGATGAAATAGATGAATTCTTTTTTGAAATCTTTCATGATATTAAATAGGTTAATTGTACAATGCAAAAGTAGTGTTTTAGAACTTTGTGAAAAATGACTGTTCCGTAAAAAATAAATGGACAATCTTATTGTTTTATTGACGTATAAGCGTAATGGGTTAAATCACTTTTTCAAAGAATCGCTGTATTTACATTTTCAAAATCATTATATTTGTGCATCAACATCAAGTATTATGAAAATCAGAGACGGATTCAAAGGCGAACAGTCTATTGTATTGCCTCAAGCTATAATCAAACTTATGGAAGATGACCCTCTCGCGTCCTCTATCTATATTACGGATATCGGTTACTATCCCAAAGCATGGCATCACTACCGCAGCAGAAAGAAACCCATAAACCAATATGTATTTATATATTGTGTCAATGGAAAAGGTTGGTTTGAAGTCAATGACAAGCGCTATGATGTAAAAACAAACCAATACTTTATCCTTCCTGCCGGTATATCCCATACTTACGCTGCGGATGAGAATGATCCATGGACCATTTACTGGATCCATTTTTATGGCTCACTCGCAAAGCACTATGCCACAGACTGCATCAGTCCACTGAATGTAACACCGAGCATGGCATCTCGTATCAATACAAGAATCAATTTGTTTGAGGAGATTTTCAATACTCTTAAATCATCATTTGCCATTGAGAATATCCGTTACGCAATGGCAACTTTTCAGCACTATCTCGCCTCATTGCGTTTTATCCAGCAATATCGCGATGCGAATGATAAGACAGCGCATGGTAATGACATAGTGAATGTAGTAACTCACTTTTTTGATGAAAATATTGAGAGGCATCTCACACTGAAAGAAATCGCCGACTTCTCCGGCCTTTCTCCGTCCCGACTCTCGACCGTATTCAAGGAGCGCACAGGCCATAGTCCTTTGAATTACTTCAATTTTATGAAAATGCGCAAAGCCTGTAACTTTCTCGACAATACAGATTTGAAACTTAATCAAATCAGCTTGAAGTTAGGAATAGACGACCCATACTACTTTTCACGGTTGTTCTCACATATTATGGGGGTCAGTCCTAAAGCTTATCGTAACCGTAATAAGGTATAAAAAGACAAAGAATACATTTTGTAATATAACCACATTAATTTTCTATGCATGGAAACTATTGGAAATGAGTCTAAAGCCAAACGTTTTGGAAAAGTGGCAATCGATATCATATCTTTTGTCACGCTTGCTGTTATCATTATTACAATACTAGGTATACCTTTCTCGGCAGTATTGCAAAAGCTGGGTAAGGAAGGAGCCGATAAGATGTTCTATTTTGTCCTGAGCGAAACACTGATGCTGATAGGTATATTCCTCTCCGCTTGGATTGTATGGCATTTCCGAGGAGTTTCATTAGCCGGATTGGGACGCTCTTTGGCGATACGTAAGAAAGATTTGTTATCAGGAATATCACTGGCAATCGTTCTTTATGCGGTAGGATTCGGCGTATCCTTATTGGCAGGAGCGATAGAGATTGCAGGAGTTGTATTCAATCCTTCTTCCTTATTAATTAGCTTTGTTTTCTTTTTGCTGGTAGCCATTACAGAAGAATTCGCATTGCGGGGGTTTGTATTGGAGCGTATGCTGCAAGGCGGGGTGAATAAGTTTTGGGCATTGTTTCTCTCTGCCACCCTGTTCTCACTGGTTCATATAGCCAATCCGAACTTCGACTTTTTGTCTTTTATCAACATCCTGCTGGCAGGCATTCTGTTAGGTTCTTCTTATATATACACGCGTAATCTCTGTTTCCCGATAGCTTTACACTGGTTCTGGAACTGGATACAAGGTCCGGTTTTGGGTTATGAAGTCAGTGGAAATAAATTTTGTGACGGTTTGCTGACGCTCTATCTGCCCGAGACCAATCTGATAAACGGCGGAGCTTTCGGTTTTGAAGGTTCCATACTTTGTACGGTACTAATGGTAGCGGGAACAGCAGTGATTTTAAAAATGTTCAGAAAAAATTGATAGCAATTAGTGATTAGCGATTAGTGGTTAGTGATTAGTATCTCACCATATATGGCGCAGCTTACTAATCACTAACCACTAATCGCTAACCACTACTTATTATACATCTTCGCTCTCAATTCCTTGATATGGTCCGAAGTGATATATTCATCATACTCCATCATCTTGTCGATAATACCGTTCGGTGTCAGCTCGATGATACGGTTCGCCACGGTCTGGATAAACTCGTGGTCATGAGATGAGAACAGGATATTGCCTTTATACGTCTTCAGATTATTGTTGAATGCCTGGATAGACTCCAAATCAAGATGATTGGTCGGAGTATCCAGAATCAAACAGTTGGCATTGCGCAATTGCATACGCGCAATCATACAACGCATCTTCTCACCACCCGACAATACGCTTGCTTTCTTCAGCACCTCTTCACCGGAGAAAAGCATACGGCCGAGGAAGCTCTTCATGTATACCTCATTGCCCTCGCCGAACTGACTCAACCAATCTACCAGATTCAAGTCCGTATTGAAAAAGGCAGTGTTATCCAGCGGCAGATAAGCGGTGGTAATCGTTACGCCCCAGTTGAAAGTTCCCGCATCCGGCTTCATATTCTCGTTGATAATCTCGAACAAGGCGGTCATAGCACGCGGATCGTGTGAAAGGAATACGATTTTATCCCCTTTCTCCACATTGAAGTTTACATCGCGGAACAATACCGTACCGTCTTCCAACGTTTTTGTCAGTCCCGAAACTTCAAGAATCTGATTGCCCGGTTCGCGTTCGGGAGTGAAGATGATACCCGGATATTTACGTGACGACGGTTTGATTTCTTCCACATTCAGTTTCTCCAGCATCTTCTTACGGCTGGTAGTCTGCTTGCTCTTTGCCACATTGGCGCTGAAACGGCGGATAAACTCTTCCAGCTCTTTCTTCTTCTCCTCGGCTTTAGCCTTCTGGTTCTGTTGCTGACGGAGAGCCAACTGGCTGGATTCATACCAGAAACTATAATTACCGGCAAAGAGGTTAATCTTTCCGTAGTCGATATCCACCGTATGCGTACACACGGAGTCAAGGAAGTGGCGGTCGTGGCTCACTACCAAAACGGTATGTTCAAAATTGGCAAGGTACTCTTCCAACCAGGTTACGGTGTCCATGTCCAAGTCATTGGTAGGCTCGTCCAGCAGCAAGTTATCGGGATTGCCATACAAAGCCTGCGCCAGCATGACACGTACTTTTTCCTTATTGTTCAGCTCGCCCATCAGCACGTAATGCTTGTCTTCCTTGATGCCCAACCCGCTCAATAAAGCGGCAGCGTCACTTTCCGCATTCCAGCCGTCGAGCTCGGCGAATTTCTCTTCCAGTTCGGAAACTTTCAAACCGTCCTCATCCGTGAAGTCTTCCTTGGCATAGAGCGCCTCACGTTGTTTCATAATGTCCCATAACACCGTATGCCCCATCATTACGGTATCCATCACCGTATAGGCATCCCACTTAAAGTGGTCCTGACTCAATACAGACAGACGTTCGCCCGGTCCCAGCATGATAGAGCCGGTCGTCGGATCCAAATCTCCCGAAATGGTCCGCAAGAAAGTGGACTTTCCCGCACCGTTGGCACCGATTATACCATAACAATTACCACTTGTAAACTTCAAGTTTACATCATTAAACAACACTCTTTTACCAAACTGTACCGATACGTTCGAGACTGTAATCATCTTTATATTTACTATTTTATTATGTACTACTTACTATTTAATACCTATAACTCTGCGAATTGCGGGCACAAAGATACGAAATAATACGGTAAAACAGCTTACAACAAGTTAACTTATTGCATGATATGAAGTTAAGTAAACATCTGCAATGAAGTTAACTTACTGCAACCTATCAAGTTAACTTACTCCCCGCACGATGTTAACTTCCTATTTATGGAATATTTCGCTGTCAATCTGACATAAAAGTATTACCTTTGCAGCGTTTTTGGCAAAAGCCGTCAATTTGGCAAAGTTTTTGCTATCAAAACCGTATCATATTAACTTAAACCCTTGACAGCAATGAAAGCAAAATCATTTTATAAGAATAACAAGCATAACAATATGGACCCGAAAGAAAAAGAAAACATCAACGAAGAAGAGTTGAAAGAGCAAGCCGTCCAAGACGAGAACGGCGAGGAAACAACTGAAAAAGAAGAGGTTGCCCTGACTGAAGAAGAGAAACTCGCTCAGGAATTGGAAAAGGCCAATGCAGAGATTGAAGACCAGAAAGACAAGTATCTGCGTCTCTCCGCCGAGTTCGACAACTACCGTAAACGTACAATGAAAGAAAAAGCCGAACTTATCCTGAATGGCGGAGAAAAGAGCATCAGCAGCATTCTTCCTATCGTGGACGACTTTGAACGCGCCCTGAAAAACATGGAGACCGCCACCGATGTAGCTGCCGTAAAAGAAGGTGTGGAGCTTATCTACAACAAGTTTATGACAGTATTGGGTCAGAACGGTGTCAAAGTAATCGAAACCAAAGAACAGCCGCTTGACACAGACTACCACGAAGCCATTGCCGTAATCCCGGCTCCCGACGAAGCTTTGAAAGGTAAAATTCTGGACTGCGTACAAACCGGTTACACGCTAAACGACAAAGTAATCCGCCATGCCAAAGTAGTGGTTGGAGAATAACATACACAGTTATATGGAAAAAAGAGATTATTACGAAGTACTGGAAGTCGAAAAAACAGCATCGGTAGAAGAGATAAAGAAAGCCTATCGCAAGAAAGCCATCCAATATCACCCCGACAAAAACCCTGGCGACAAGGTAGCCGAGGAGAAGTTTAAGGAAGCGGCGGAAGCATACGATGTATTAAGCAATCCGGACAAGCGTGCCCGTTACGACCAATTCGGCCATGCCGGAATGGGTGGTGCCGCCGGTAACGGCGGACCGTTCGGCGGTTTCAGCGGCGGTATGTCCATGGACGACATATTCTCCATGTTCGGCGATATATTCGGCGGACACAGCGGTGGCTTTGGCGGCGGTTTCAGTGGTTTCGGCGGATTCGGCGGCGGTGGCGCGCAACAGCAACGCCGTTATCGCGGCTCGGACTTACGCGTTAAGGTGAAGCTGAACCTCAAGGAGATTTCTACCGGAGTAGAGAAGAAATTCAAACTGAAAAAATATGTACCCTGCAGCCACTGTCACGGAACCGGTGCAGAGGGAGACGGCGGCGCGGAAACCTGTCCTACCTGTAAAGGTAGCGGTACGGTAATCCGCAACCAGCAGACCATTCTCGGAACGATGCAGACACGCACCACCTGTCCTACCTGTGGCGGCGAAGGTAAAGTTATCAAGAATAAATGTAAGGAATGTGCCGGTGAAGGAATCGTCTACGGTGAAGAAGTTGTTACCGTAAACATCCCGAAAGGCGTAGCCGAAGGCATGCAGCTCTCCATGGGCGGCAAAGGTAATGCCGGCAAGCACAACGGCGTACCGGGCGACTTGCTGATTCTTGTAGAGGAAGAACAGGATAAGGAACTGATTCGTGACGAAAACGACTTGATTTATAACCTGTTGCTCAGCTTCCCGACAGCGGCATTGGGCGGTGCGGTAGAAATACCCACCATCGACGGTAAGGTGAAGGTGAAAATCGAATCGGGTACACAACCGGGAAAGGTTCTCCGCTTACGCGGCAAGGGTTTGCCTAATGTAAACGGATACGGTACCGGGGATTTACTGGTGAATGTCAGTGTATATGTACCTGAAACTCTGAATAAAGAGGAGAAAAAAGCCTTGGAAGAAATGGAAGGTTCGGATAATTTCAAGCCGAATACTTCTATTAAGGAGAAGATTTTCAAGAAGTTCAAGAGTTTGTTTGACTAAAGATTATACTTCTGGGTATAAAAAACAGACAATGCATATCAAAAGAAAGAGAATTATTTCTCTTTCTTTTGATTAAACAACCAGTTCATAAAATCAGGATAATTAAAGGCAGGATTCCAACTGTTATGATCACATCCTACGAACTCGATATATTCAACGCTGGCATCAATAGCCTTCAATGCTTTATAAGCTTCCCGGGAACCTTCAGGTGTTACAACAGAGTCTGTATCACCATGAAAAATACGGAACTTAATTTCTCTTAGTTCTTTTCCAATGCGGACAGGATTTACCGTGCCGCAAATAGGAACTGCAGCAGCAAAGATTTCAGGATAACGAATAACCATATCATAGGTTGCCATTCCACCCATAGAAAGCCCCATTATATAAACGCGAAGTTTATCTACCTGTGGCATATCAAGAAAAGTGTCAAGCAAACTTTTCAACGTACGTATAGTAGTGGTGAGTTCCGGATTATCAGGCATCCCAAAAGGTTCTAAAGAATTCGGACGCATTTCATACCCCCAATAATTTTCTGCAGGACATTGAGGTAACAAAATAAAAGCCGGATACTTTTTTCGATTGACAGGATTAAGCCACATTTGCCCCCCATGCTTTAACTGCTTCCGATTATCATTACCTCGTTCACCTGCACCATGCAAGAATAGTACCAATGGATATTTTTCACCCGGCTTCTCCACTTCCGGACGCAACAAACAATATTGCAAAGAATCGCCCTGGGAAGACACATACACCTTTTGCTCATATTCTTTGTAAGAATCTTGCGCTGATACATTTATCAGGCATGACATCCATAACAATATTTGTATGCAAACTATTTTCTTCATATCTATACTAACCATTATTCAATCATTATTAAAATACTCATTATGCCCACTATATGCTTTATTTTTAAAATAATATTATACTCTCATTAAAAATAATAAGACGGGATAGTTTACAAATATACAACTATCCCGTCTTATTTTAATTAATAATACCCATTTTCTTAATATCCGGGATTCTGCTTAATAGAACCACCAGAGCGGTCAATTTCTGACTGCGGAATAGGAAACAATTCATTAACTCCTTTTTTAAATGCCGCGCCGCGCCCCTTTGCATAAGGATAATTGGCAAATGCGTTCATCGTTTCAATGTAACAATTCCAGCGTTTAAGATCATACAAACGGTTATATTCCATTGCCAACTCTACCCTGCGTTCATGCTTGACAGCTTCCAATAAATCATCATTTACAGTTACCATTTTCAAGTCTTTATCAGGAATAGTCAATACTCGAGAAACGGCTTCAGCATCTTCTCCACGCGAATCATTAGCGCGTTGACGAACTGCGTTGATACATTTTACTATAGTCTGTTTATCACCATTAGTTTGAATTAAAGCCTCTGCATACATCAGCAAAACATCGGCATAACGAATGATATTGAATGTCCAGGCATCATCACCAAACCCTAGTCCCCTTCTTGAAGCTACCAAAAAAGCTTTACGGCTATGATAACCTGTATTAGGGTAAGTGGAGAAATCCAAAACTTCATCTTTCACCGTACCGGGGAATTTATCACCAGGCTGCACAATAGTAAACAACAAACGGGGATCCCCTTCTTCAAATTCATCAACCAAATTCTGAGTAGGCTGATCAAAACCATATGCACCAACAGAACCTCTCGGATTAGAATATACAGGTACAAAAGAACCGTAAACATTATTGGTAGGATCATCTCCTTGTATATTCGGTAAGATAGATTCACTCAGTAAATAATTCCCTTCCAGAAAAAGTGACTGGAAATTGGGAGCTAATTCACAACCTGATTCCACAACCTTTTTTGCAGCATCACGTGCATCTTCATAATAAGAAGCATCATCCTTGGCAAAATACATATATACCCGTGCTTGCATTGCCCATACGGCTTCCCTGGTGACACGTCCGATTTCCGACTCCGGCAATGAAACCCGACTAGGAAGATTCTCTTCCAATGCTGCATCGGCCAAATCGTTCATAATAAATTCTGCAGTCTCAGCCTCAGTAGCTCTTTGCAAGCTTTTACTGTCATTTACTGTTAATGAACGCTCTACCAAAGGTACACCGCCAAAAATTTTGCAGAGCTCGAAATAATAAAATGCGCGCAAAAATTTCACCTCTCCTATATATCTGGCTTTCACGTCTGCCGCAATCGGATAACCATCGGCATCTACCAAAGGTTTATTGGGGATATTTTCCAAACAAAGATTACATCTTGCAATAGCTTTATACATGCCTTCCCAAAGTGCAGCCAAATCCGCATTAGAAGCTAATGGACGACCGAAACTTAAATCAGCAGCACTAGGCCGGTCACTGGCATCCGAACCGCCTTTTTCCGAATCGTCAGTAGCAATGTTATACAACATCATACGGGGTATCTCATAACCTATTGCATCCCCAAGCATATCATAACATTTAACAACTGTACTATACCCGGCATCAGGAGATAGGAAAAACTTATCTTCGGTCATAGTCCCCTTAGGAGTACTATCCAAGAAATCGGAACAAGAGCAGAATGAGATTGCTGCCAAAGATGCTATCAATAATTTTATCTTTTTCATTTTATATCAGAATTTAATATTTAAACCAACAGTCCATGTTCTCGCTTGGGGATAGAACCCTTGATCTATACCATTAAGAGTAGCATTACTGGAACCAATTTCAGGGTCAAGACCTGAATACTTGGTAAGAGTAAATAGATTTTGAGCACTTACATAAAGACGTAAGTAGCTAATACCTTTAATCTTCAATAAACGTTCACAAAAATTATAACCTAATTGCAAATTCTTCAGTCTGAGATAAGAACCATCTTCTACAAAATAATCAGAGATTTCGCTATTCTGTCCCTGTTCGGCAGATATTCTATGGTATTTATCCGTAGAACCTTCACCATTCCATGCACGATTCAGAAAACCTTCACGGGCATTCATCGTACCGGTTCCCGATTCAAAATCACGGAGAGTCATATTCAGAACATCATTTCCTTGTGACCCTTGAAAGAATACGTTAAAATCAAATCCTTTCCAAGTAGCGCCCAAGGATAAACCATACACAAAATCCGGCCAAGGGTCACCAATCTTAGTACGATCTTGTTCATCTAATACATCATCACTATTAAGGTCTTTGAATCGAATATCTCCCGGTTTGGCCGATTCTCTTTGCGCACTACCTTCCACTTGCTCCTCATTCTGGAAAATACCATTAGTAGCATATCCATAAAAATAACCTACCGGCTGTCCGACCTCTGTCTTGGTCAATACTGTTACATTATCAAATGCATGCCCATAGATTGCATCGCCATTACCCAATGAAGTGACTTCATTCTTATATGTAGAAATATTAGCAGAAGCAGTAAAGTTAAAATCACTCCAAGCCTTACGATAAGTTATACCAAACTCCCAACCGGTATTGCGCATCGAACCGACATTAGAATAAGGAAACATTGGGAAACCTAATGTTGTGGGCAACGGTTCCTGCATCAACATATTATCAATGTCTTTACGAAAATAATCAGCCACAATTTCAAGACTATTATTGAAAAGGAGCAAATCAAGTCCTAAGTCAAATTGTTTGGAAGTTTCCCATTCCATTACCGGATTTCCCACCGTAATCACTCCGGAACCGATAGAAGGAGTAGTTGGAGAACCGAAGCAATAGTAATCGTATATTGAACTTCCATATTGAGAATAATTAAGTCCGCCGGGAACATTTTGATTACCGATTAAACCATAACTGACGCGTAATTTAGCATCATCCAGCCAGCTATGTGCAGTCTTCATAAATGCTTCGCTGGAAAAGCGCCATGCAGCCGACACAGACGGGAAAGTACCCCACTTATGGCCATCAGCAAACTTTGAAGAACCGTCGCGGCGTAAATTTACCGCCAATAAATATTTACTATCATAATCCAAACTGGCACGACCGAAGAATGACAACATTGAATTATCATAAGGATACCCCGACACTGAAGGATTGATAGTTCCGGCATTCAGAATAGCCATATCCTTATCGTTATTAATAATTCCCTGTATGGAAGCATTTACAATTGATACATACGTCTTCTCGGCAGAAGTACCTAACAAAGCTCCTACTTTGAATTTTCCGAAAGTCTGATCATAGGTCAATGTCTGTTCCCATACAAAATAATTATTTCTGGAATTATTTGCTATTACAGTATTTTCATCAGCTTTGTCAAAAGCATTCAAGAAATACTTAGGTTGTAGTCCCTCCGTTGTTGAACGGGCAAGATCCATCCCAAAACGAGAATTAAACTTTAAGAAATTAAAAAGTCTCACTTCCAAATTCGCACCTGCTTTTACAAAAAGAGTTTCATAAGTGCTCTGGCGCATTCTTTCAATCTGTCCTACCGGGTTACGTTTGTTCGAGAACAAGAACCCTGCATATTGAGAATAAAGATTGTTGGGCTCATAACCATTGTAAATATCACCTAGGAAATCAGGAACATCGACCAAATTATTACGAAATACAGGAGTAATAGGATCCCCCCCCATAGCTGTATAAACAGTACCGGTAGCCATACCGCTTTCATCAACCAATTGGCGTTTTTCATCAATGATTCCCACATTTGCCGTCAAAGAAATACGATTCGATATTTTCATGTCAAAATTGTTTCGCCATGAAATGCGTTCATAACTGGAACCCTTCACAATACCATCTTGGTCAGTATAGGACAAACTGGAAAGAATTCCTACATTTTTACCTCCACCACTGATACTGATATTATGATTGTGCATAAAGGCAGCATCATTAGTGATATGTTTCCACCAATCTGTTCCGTTTGGACCGGAATTTTTATTCACAAAGTTCAGTACAGCATCAATATTTTCCTGAGTAGAAAAAGCCGGAAGACGGTCTACTCCTGCATTATCGGCAGCCATATTTTTATAAGTAATATAATCGGCAGCATTAAGCATATAGGGACGTTTCCAAGGAGCCTGCCAACCTACATATCCATCATAGGCCACCTCTGTCTTCTTCTCAAGACTACCGGACTTTGTAGTAACGATGATAATACCGTTTGAACCGCGAGAACCATAGATTGCTGCCACAGATGCATCCTTATGAACTGCAATGGATTCAATATCATTCGGATTTAAATAATCAATACCATCCTGCGGAAGTCCATCCACAATATAGAGCGGAGTGGTAGACCCTGTAATAGAACCAATACCACGAATATGAGCAACACTTCCAGCCCCCGGCGTACCACTACTGGAACTAACTGTCATACCAGGAACTTTACCCTGAAGTACATTATTAATATTACTTACCGGCATATCTTTTAAATCTTTTCCGCTAACTACTCCTACGGCACCTGTCAAATCCTTTTTAGCTACCGAACCGTAACCTATCACAACTACTCCATCCAATTCATAGGACATTTCTTTCATTATTACATTTAAACGTTGTCCTTGGGTAGCTTTCAAAGTCACAGTTTGATAACCTATCATACTTATAATCAATGTGACATTTTCAGAAGAAGAAAAAACAAATTCCCCATCAACATTGGTTATCACACCGTTTGTTGTTCCTTCCTGCATAACTGTAGCACCAATAATCGGTTCACCTTGAGTATCCACCACCCTACCGGTAATGTTTGAATTTTGTGCTGATATTACAGACGGGACGAGTAATAACAGAACAAAACACAAGGTCATGATCAAACTCTCACCTTTATTTTGTCTCAAATTTTTCATATGTAGTATCATTATATTAAATATTAGTTGATATGTGAATATTTACTATCCACTATCGGATTTTGTATTCTATCTATAGCCAAAAGCAGGCTACCAGCTTCTGCACTATACCACCTATCTTTCTGCTGCCCTTTAGAGTTATAAGAATAAATATGTTTAACGTAAGTTTCTACTCTTGTTACATCATTAATAGTAGCTGCAGCATAGGCTATAATAGTCCACGGGTAATCATCATAAGTCGTTCCACTCGCCCAACTTCCAAAATTTCTATTGAATTGTGTATATACCTTATTGGCAATCTCACTATCCGGTTCAATAACTTGGAACAAACCAGGATACAGTTGGCATACAGCATCAGCATAGAACTTACTTAAATCAGGGGTTCCTGTTCCGTTAGCTCCTTTATTCCAACGGAAAACAGTACCATTATACAACGCCTTTACAGACGCTGTATTCTGAGCAAGAAAAGTTGAAAAATCTACCGCATTATCTATTAACCCATTATCTTTCAGCCATAAAGCAGCTTTAAGTCCCATATTTACTTCACAATTATCCATTAAATATTTTACTGGATAATCAAGTTTAGCTATGCTTAGATAGTCATTATCATCCGAGGTAAAATCCGTCGGGATAGAAAAAGATTCAGTATCTATAGTATTTATCATAGCACTTGCTACCAAGGAAATATCGTCTTTTTTCTCTTGTAACCAGTTTTTATTCTCCTCTGATAACTTTGCCAATTCCATTACAATCTCTAAAAAAGTAGCAGCATAAGAATCTACCGAATCATATGTGCCATGGGTTGTTTCTGTATCGCCATAATAATCATAAACAGAGCCTATTATTTCCGGTTGTCCTGTATGAGGATTGATATTAGTTCTATTAAGTTTATTCAAATACCAAGTAATGTATTTCTTCACCACTTCCACATTCTCCATTACCGGATTTTTCAACAATGCCATAACAGCAAAGTTGGAAAAATAAGGGCAAATCCGACTATTAGATTGCTCATTATCTTTAATCGCACCACTGGATATTTGCAAAGAACGAATATAAGCAAGCTGATTTTTTTTCACTACGTCATAAATACGAGTCATTTCACTCGCTTCATCCCCTTCTCCCTCATCCGAACCATCAGAATTATCATCATCAGGATTTAAAACAGTGGGTGGCGGTGCAGTACTCGTATCACCACAAGCTGAAAATGTACTTAAAGAAAGAGTCGCAAACATCACGACCATTATATATGCTTTTTTCATATTATCAGTAATAAATATTATCGTTTATAAACCTCAAATTCATAGCACCAAAGTCCCCATTCTTTCATATATGCTGTAAAAACAGCTTTCACATAACGAGTTTTTATACTATTGAATGCTATATTATGTATAACTACTTCTCCAGCCTGAGCTGTCGGGTTATAATTTTCTGAAGCACATTCTGTATAATTAATTCCATCAGAAGAAACTAAGATTTTTGTTTTGATACTGTGATTATTATACCCCCAATAAATATCAATATTATTGATGGTATATTCTTGTTCTAAATCTATTACCAGAGAATGTTCCGCTGTATTAACATCATTAGTAGCCCACTTAGAAATAGTAGTATTGCCATCTACAGCTTCTTGCGGAACCGGATAAAGCGTAGAAGAAACTGTAATAGGTTTATTCAAAGCCAGGTTTGTATTCATCGGAGTTATATCCTCCGGCATTGTAGGAGTATCACCACTGCCATCCTTCCGCTTATAAACTTCAAGCTCACAAATAGTCATCGCCCATGGTGAATTACATCCTTTTAGGATACCTTTTATATAACGAGCCCTCACTAAATTACCGAGTTTAATATCTTGTTTACCTACATTGAAAACTCCAACAGGTTCGATATTATTGGTAGTCCAGTCCGTTGTATGTGAAATTGTAGTATAGTTATCACCATTTTCTGAAATAAAGAGTTCATAGTCTGTAGCATAAGCTCCCATATCCCAAGCAGTAATAATATTATTAAAACTCATTACATCACCAAGATCAACGATAAACCAACCTTCAGCCATAGGGCTTGCTCCAGCATCAATTACCTGCCAAGCATTTTCATATTTGCCATTTGTTATATGAAAGTTAGCAGCTTCATTAGTGGATACCGTTACACTTCTACTTACAGCAATATTTTCATCATACGGAGTATCATCCTCTCCACCAGTAGCATTTCTCTTATAAACTTCAACCTCACAAACTGTCATCGCCCACGGTGAATTACATGCTTTTACAATACCTTTTACATAACGGGCTTTTACAGCTGAAGTAAGTGTGATATCTTGTTTTCCAACAGTAAAAATACCTGATACTTCAGTATTTGCAGTAGTCCAATCTGTCGTGTGAGAAACTGAAGTGTATTGCTCCCCATCCTCTGAAACCAAAAGTTCATAATCAGTAGCATAAGCTCCCATATCCCAAGCTGTGACAATATTATCGAAAGTATATACATCTCCAAGGTCTATAATAAACCAACCTTCGGCCGCAGGAGTTGCTCCGTCAACTACTTGCCAAGCATTTTCATATTTACCATTTGTTATATGGAAATTAGCCGCCTCATTAATGGATACCGTTACACCCTTGCCTTCCGCCAAATTGACATCCAATGGTGTATCATCCGCAGCCTCTTTAATAAACGTAAATTTCTCTTTTGAAGCACGCGTACCTTTCTCATTAGTTACCGATATAGGACCTGTCGTAGTTTTCTCACTAACTATGGCTTTGATAGTGGTATCATCAATAATCTCGAAGCTTTCAGCTTTTTTACCATCAAAAGCCACATCGGTAGCAGTAGAGAAATTAATGCCGACTATAGTAACCTCAGTACCCGCCTTACCTTCAATGGGTTCAAACGAAAGCACCTTTGGCAATTTGGATACCGTAAATGGTGAATTGTCAAACGGATTAGCTCCGTAATCATCTGAACATGACGATAATATCATGTACGACAAACATAGACAAAGAATAGAAATTCTTTTAATAATTTTCATAATATAAAATTTAATTATACAAAAGGTTTTATTTATTGTTTCTGCGCATCCGCTTCACATCATTCATATACTTCTGATATTGCTGATATAACTTAATAGTGCGCTTCTCACCTATTCTACGAGACATCTTAGGGTCATTAAATACTCCCGGATACTGATAGCAAAGTACCTTTTCAAAATTATCAAGCAATGTCAGATCATGAATGATTTCTTCTATGGGACGCGGATATAGAGAATTATCCGGATTAAATAAAAATGCCTCAAGATCAAACCACAAATGTGCCCCTGCATCGTCACAGAAATTCTGCAATATATCAGCAGCCTCTTTTCCTGTTAAATCTCCTTTGGGCATACGTGCAAAGCCAAACGGACATAAAATATCAAGATTCTGCAGTAAAGCGGGATATGCATCTGCCCCATCCAATACTCCCATACTGTTTGTTGCAAGCATAATAGGTTTTTCTGGTGCAAACTTTTTGATATACTTTTTGAATTCACGGAAGAAATCACAAATTTCCTTTTTTCTCACTAACTGCATTTCATAGGTCTGCTCCGAATTATAAAGGTTTCCGGCACATTCTTCTGAAATATAAAAACTATAAAAAGAAGGATGACTTCCATATTTATTCCACAATTCTTTGGCCACTTGTTTGTGCCATTCAAGAGATTCCGCAGAAAAATCGAACCATGCAAACATTCCCACACCCATCATAACCGACATCCCCAGTTTATCAGCCTCACTAAGAATAGCCTCCAACGGATCATGCGCCATAATAGGTACCCTATCCGGATAAAGTTCTGACGGATAAAAAGCCTTACCCGGATAATTGTCAACGTTCATTTTATGTTGTCCCACATATTCTTGATTACGAAATACTTCCTGAATTACAATGACATCCATACCAATATTGTGCATAGACCGCACCATTTCATGCCATTGGGCATCTGTCATCTGTTTTATATCAGCGTTCCAATGTTTTCCTTCTATTTCACTCCAATGGTAGATACCTGCCCAAGCCCCGTCAATAAGACGAGTAGAACGAATATCAGACTCTATTACTTCAAATTTCTTAGTAACTTCATAACTCTGTTTTCCATCTTCTACTCTCAGGATAATACGATTATTTCCCACTTTATCGGTAGTATTCAATACATATTTAATACTATGTGATGCTCCTATGGGCAGTGTTATTGTAGAATAGTGTAGTAAAGACTGCTGTTCCACATTATTCAAGTAAATAGAAATTTTAAAGTCTTGTTGTTCTGTTCCTTGATTCACTATACCTGCACGAATATCCAAATCAACCTTATTGGTAATGGTACCCGGTGGAATTAAAGTTAGCCCTACTCTATTATCTCCACCATAGACTGTAGAAACAACAATCATGATAAAACACAAGGTCAAAAATATTTTTCTCTTCATGGTATTATCTTTATTAATTATTCATACTCAAATCCTCTAATATTTGCCAGCATTGATACATCCCTCTTGGTACATGGAAACAGCCTTTCCACTTACCGCCTTTCAAAGGTAACAATACCTCACCACGACGATTCAAATATCCATACCACTCCGGATATTCCGTATCTTTAAAATGACTCCAAGTATAGTCATGCACTTTCTTAAACCATTCAAGACATTTCTTATCACCAGTTAACTGATAGCCTTTAATCATGGAAATCAATGTTTCAATATGTACCCACCACAATTTTTGATCCCATTCCAACTGCTGAAGCGGATATCCTTTACGGTCCATGAAATAGAACAAACCACCATATTCTTTATCCCATCCATACTCTGCCATAGTTAAAGTGATATTCTTAGCTTTCTCTATCAATTCCGGACGATTTAAACGCCTACCTAAATCCATAATAAACCACATAGCCTCAATATCATGACCGGGAGTAACTTGACGTCCTTCGAATGAATCAGATAATTCACCATTTTCAAGTACATTTTCTACAATAATACCTCCCAATTCCGGACGATAAAATACTTCCATTACTTCATGAATACAAGTATCAATAGTATTCAATAGAATTTTTTCATCTAATAAATGTTCTATTTCCAATGCCAGATTACAAAGAATCATAGGTAAAGCAAAACCCTTTAGATTACGTGTACCAGGATGTAACTTATTCCATTTTCCTTTAGGGTTATTTACTTTAGAAAGAATAATATCAAAAGTTTTTTTGGCAATATCAGCATATTCCTGCTTACCGGTCGCCAGACTAAGCTGCCCGAAAGCCATCGTAGCAAACGTATACGAAAAGATATTATACGGTTCCACCAATGGATTTCCCTGACGATCCAAAGAAAAATACCAATTATAATTGCCGTCATGGCCATACTTCTTCAGAAACTCACCGCCTTGAATAGCACAGTCCAACCACTCCTGTTTCTTCTCCACTTTATTATATAACATAGAGAACAACCAGACTTCGCGCCCTTGCAACCATATGAATTTATCAGTATCAAATACATCACCATTACGGTTCAAACATGTATAATAACCTCCAAGTTCAAGATCCTGAGAATGATTCAACCAAAAAGGCAAAACATTCTCTAACAGCTCATTTTTATAAAGCTTTGCTAATTCTTTAAAATCCATAATTTATCATTTAATTATAAGGTCGATTATTTTTCATCCAATATCTTTCTATCTCTTCCAAAGATTTACCGGTAGTCTCCGGAATTAATTTCCATACAATTAGAATATAAGGTACGCACATGATTGCAAATAGTAAGAAGGTTCCTGCAGGAGTCAGATTTTGAAGCATCCAGGGGGTTAACTGGCCTACAAGATAAGTACCTATCCACAATGCAAATCCAGCGATGGACATTGCCATTCCACGGACACGTGTAGGATACATTTCTGAAAGCAAAACGAAAATGACCGCACAGATAGAAATGGCACAGCAAAAAACATAGAATAAGAAAAAGATTAATAAGAATGTATTTGGCAAATTAAAAGTCGTTGAGAAACGGAAATAAAAACCTATCAATAATAAAGAAATAACCATACCGGAAACTCCATAATATACAAGTTTCTTACGTCCTATTTTATCTATAATAAAGACAGCAATTACCGTAGTTACTGCGTTTACAATTCCAACTAATACCTGACTGAACAAAGCATCTCCACCAGACAAACCTGCTTGTTCAAAAATAGAAGGGCCATAATAAAGAACAGCATTTACTCCCATAAACTGTCCCAAGATGGCAATACTTGCACCTATCAAAACTGCTTTAAAAATCTCTGGTTGTAATAAAAATCTCCAATCGGATTTAGCCTCAGACCGAACAACGGATTTAGTTTCGTACAATTGTTCTCCAGCTTCCGCTTCTGAAAGATATATTTTCCGGAAAATCATTCCGGCTGAAACTTCACGTCCTTTTAAAACCAACCAACGGGGACTTTCCGGAATAAAAAAGATAATTATAAAAAATAGTATAGACGGAATACTTGAAAATCCTAACATACCACGCCAAACTTCACTAACCATAATCTTATTCATCCAATCAGCACTCAAAACCACCCCACTTTGAGAAAAATGCAACAATTGATAATTGGCTAAATAAGCACCTAAAAAACCAATTGTTACAGCCAACTGATACAGAGAAACCAGCCGACCCCGATATTGAGCAATGGAGACCTCGGATATATAAAGAGGAGAAACGACAGATACTATACCTATCCCCACCCCTCCCAATATCCGTGCAAAAACCAGTTGGTCAAAAGTCAGAGTAAATGCACAACCAATACCTGATACAGAAAAGAAAATAGCAGCAACCAACATAGTCACTTTACGTCCCCATTTATCACTCAATTTTCCTGCAAACAAAACTCCGACAATAGACCCTACTAAAGCACAGCCAACAAACCATCCTACCTGAATTTCCTCTAACTGAAATTGAGAGGCAACCTGAGATACAGTACCGGAAATAACAGCGGCATCGTATCCGAAAAGGAAACCACCTAATGCAGCCACAACAGAGAGAAAAATTAAATAAGGGAAATTAATATTTGATTTCATACCTATTATTTTAAAAAGACTATTAATTATATAATTATATACAAGCAATCTCCCATCTATTGTAGAAGAATCTCACTGCCAATAAATTCAATTTTAAATCTATTTTTTGTTTACCTGACAGACTAAAGAAAAGATAAACTGCAGATTTATAGAATTCTAAGCAAAGTGTAGCAAATGTAAAACAGATAATCCACTTCTTGTGCAGAAAACTATTTTGTTTGTTTGTTTTCATATTCATTTGAGGTCTTTCTTAGTATTATTTCGTTTTATTCGCAACAAATATATAATCTTTTTATTAATATCACAAACAATTACTAAATATTTTTATTATATACACCAAATAAATGTATTTTATTTAATTTATATGAATGAAATACGCATATAAATAAAGAAATAGAAGCTTTAATTTTATGAATCAACCTAAAAACTATATATACATTTATTAATTCAATCCAATTAAGCAATAATTAAAAGTATATATACGATATATTAACTAAATAATTTAGTATATTTGTCAAATCTAATAAAAGTAAAGATTAATATGGCACAAGAATTACTCAAAGAAATAGAAATGGGGAGTAAAAATGCTCTCATAAAAAAAAGAATAATCACTCATTATATATATAATGGTAGTTCTACTATCACTGATTTATCTAAAGAACTGGATTTAAGTGTTCCTACGATAACCAAGTTCATCTATGAAATGTGCGAAGACGGTTATATTAATGATTACGGAAAATTAGAAACTACTGGCGGGCGGCACCCAAGTCTTTATGGTTTAAATCCTGAATCCGGTTATTTTATAGGAGTAGATATAAAAAAATTCTCTATCAATATAGGACTTATCAATTTCAAAGGGGATATGATAGAATTAAAAACGAATATTCCCTATAAGTTTGAAAACACATCTGAAGCTCTGGAAGAACTATGCAAACTCATTAGTAACTTTATTAAAAAGACCGGCATCAACACTGAAAAAATAATGAATATTTGCATCAATATTTCAGGGCGGGTCAATCCGGATTCCGGATACAGCTTCAGTATGTTTAATTTCTCTGAACGGCCATTAGCAGAGATACTAACCGAAAAAATAGGGCGTCCGGTTTGCATAGACAACGACACCCGAGCTATGACGTACGGAGAATACATGCAAGGTTGCGTAACAGGAGAGAAGAACATTATTTTCGTAAATATAAGCTGGGGACTGGGTATCGGAATAATTATAGACGGTAAAATATATACTGGAAAATCAGGATTCTCCGGCGAGTTCGGACATATTAATGTATTTGAAAATGAAATACTCTGCCATTGCGGTAAAAAAGGGTGTTTGGAAACGGAAGCATCCGGTTCAGCTCTGCACCGCATTTTATTAGAGCGCATAAACAGCGGAGAAAACTCCATCCTATCCAACCGAATTAATATAAAAGGAGACGCGCTTACATTGGATGAAATAATAGGCGCCGTAAACAAAGAAGATTTACTATGTATTGAGATTGTAGAAGAAATCGGGCAAAAATTAGGTAAACAAATTGCAGGATTAATCAATATATTCAATCCTGAGCTTGTGATTATTGGAGGAACATTATCGTTAACAGATGATTATATAGCCCAACCTATAAAAACAGCCATAAGAAAATACTCTCTGAATTTAGTCAATCAGGATTCAGCTATCATGCTTTCAAAATTAAGAGATAAAGCCGGTATTATAGGCGCTTGCATGCTGGCAAGAAGCCGAATGTTCGAATGCTAAAACAGCTATATATTAATATAACCTTCTACTCTTCCCTAGCGTAGAATAGAAGGTTATCTTTTTTCTTTAGTTTTCCCTTTAGCAATGGCGTAATGATTATTTCAGCAAATGCACAAACTTAGCTGGTAATTCAGCCTTATCGGCACAAACAGACAGATACTTTCCCTCAGCATCTACCAAAAGAGCCGCACACTGTGAAGCAACAAAGGATGCTACGCCGGTTGTTTCTTCAACAAAAACACAACCGGGGAAAAGAGGCGCAAACACTTCTTTGGTTTGTCCTTTCCACTTCTTGAATACAATCTGCATAGGACAAAATGCTGTATATCCTGCAGCATTCAAACGCTGCATCAATTTACGCTCCGATTTTGGTGCTGTATGCAGAGCACACCAACGACTCATATTATTATTAGTCATCATATCGCCTTATTTGCTTTTCTCCAATCCTTAAATAAATCTTTCACAAATAATATCCAACCGACACAACCTACTCCCGCCAGGAATACAAAGCCTATAAGAATCATAATCTTATTAGGTTTGGCGGCACGTAACGGTACCGTAGCCGGTTGTACAACCGTATATACCGGAGTAATCTCCTGCACCTTGGCTCTTGCCATTTGCAATTGTCCGGAAACCTGCGTATAAACGGTATACGCCAACTCCACCTCATTCTTCAAACGCTCCTGTTCGGCACGATAGCTTAACAGAACCACATTCTGATTAGCATCCGCGAAAGTAGCATATTTTTTCTGAGCGTTCTGATAATCAGCTTTTGCTTCGTTATAAAGTTTTTCAGTAAAAGCTAAATCATGACGGGCTTTATTGGTACGGTAATCTGTGATATAATTCTGCAAACAACGCATGACGGTATCAGTCAGCGAAGCGGAAATCAAAGGATCCTGCATGGTAACCTCTAAGGTCGTAACCCCGGTTTTCTTATCAATCGTAACCAGAATACGTTTACTCAAAGCCTCCGCTACCCTTGTTTCGTCCAATGTCAAACGGAACGGATCGATTTTCCCTTCTTTTTTCTCCGGTTTATCCTTAAACAAAGACAATGTCCACCCCAAAGCCTTGAATGGCGCAGATACCACAGTACCCATCCATGATGAACGTTGGTATTTATCCAGATAAGCGTATAAAGTCGTGTCGATTTTTCCTTTTTGATCTTTGACCTTTACATCAAACAGCTCCAACAGAAAAGGAGTCGACTTGACAATATCAGGATACAATTCGGGTGACAAGGCATCCTCTCCGGCAGAAGCACCACCTAAGTTGATTCCGGCCATGGCAGCCAATGCTCCCATGCTTCCGGCATTCATTTTACTGGCGCTTTCGGGAGCTAACGTCACCTCCGTAGAATATTCTTTAGGAATACTGAACCCCACAATCAGCCCTATCACTGCGGCAATACCACATACCTTATAGAGCATTTTGCGTTCAGCCCATACTTTCTGAGCCAATTCTATCAAATCAATTTCCTGTTCCTCCGGTTTCTGCGGAGTTTCTTGTATTTTACCTTCGCTCATTGTCTTTATTACTTAAAGAGATTAACCAAAGTAGCAATCATAGTACCCAAAGTGGCAACAGAAGTACCCATACCTACCATTTCAGCCACACTCATACGCTTGCTCGGGTCTTTGCTCGGAACTATAATCTCACATCCCGGCTCGATTGCCGTTTTACTTCCGGAGCGTATGCGGGATACGGTACCATTCATGTAAACCACAAAAGCGTCACGCTTCTTGGCATTCGTTGCATATCCGCCGGCCTGATTGATATAGAAGCGGCTGTTTTCACCTTCTTTATACAGCACCGTGTTAGGATACATCACGGCACCATTGATTTTTACAGTACTTACATATTCAGGGATAAACAATATATCTCCCTCACGCAGTACCATATCATAATCCGACCCCGGATTCTTCAGAGCTTCATCCAAGTGAATACCTACCGTATATACATATAAAGTAGTTGAATCGGCACCAACCTTTACAGCCATACGGGTAGCATCTTCCTTTCTGCGAAGTTCTTCTTCTGACATTTTACGAATGAGACGGGCACCTCTTACATAAGCATCGGACGTAACCCCGCCGGCTTTAGCGACCAAGTCACTCAAACGTTCGTTCTTCTTGGACAAAGCGTAAGTACCGGTAAACAACGCCTCGCCTATTATCCCCACATTCTTCTGCTTGCGATAAGCGGGACTTTTACGGACATAAACTTCATCAAAAGGTTCCAAATAGAAGTTCTCGCTTCCCTCGCCTATCAGCAGACCGTCTTTCAAATCAAATGTAAAAGTCTGACCGACCACGTTACTGTCATCCGTACTCTTAGGAGACTTGATGCGTCGTGAAACATCTATTTTAGTTGTCGAAGCTGCCTCAAGCAAACCGCCGGATTGCAGCACCAAGTCCTCAATGGTCATCTTATCCGCATAAAGATAAGTACCCGGATCTGCAACCTCACCGTGAATAGTCACCGTAGGATCTTCTCTCAAATCCTGAATACTGGGAATATAAAGTATATCATTCTTCTGCAAAGGAATATCCGCAACCACACCTTTCAACAGCCCTTTCAGGTCTATTGAAATCACCTCACGAGTCAAATCCTCATGCTCACGATTGATTACGGCGCGATTTAAGAAAGCGTCTCCACGTACGCCTTCCGCTTTCTTTATCAATTGCTTCACGGTATTTACCTCTCCGCTCAACTGATACAGACCTTCACGATAAACAGCACCGCGAATCTCCACACGATTTTCGAAACGATTGAGAACCGAATCCACGGTAAGTACATCGCCATCCTCAAGACGGAATACCGAATAATCCATTTCGTCCACATTGAAAATCTGATGTTCACGTCCGCTCTTACGTACAAGACGGATAGCTTTTTTATATGCATCGCCCGTAAATCCACCGGCATATCTCAGCAAAGTGCCGATTGTTTCCGTAGGCTTCATCTCATAATACATGGGGCGTTTTACCTTACCCAATATCTGAACCAATGTCTGGTAGGGATTAACGAGAATCACATCACCGTCCTGCAAACGGATATCATCTTTCAACCGACCTTCCATGATAAAATCATAGATATCCAAATCGGCAACCGTCTTTCCGTCGCGTATCACCTTTATACTGCGAAGACTGCCGATTTTATTCACTCCGCCCGCCCAATACAAAGCATGGAAAACGGACGCGAATGAAGAAAGCGTATAAGTACCCGGCACGGCAACCTCACCCATAACGTTCACCTGAATGGAACGGATTTCACCCAATGTCAATTTTATTTGGGTATTGGGAGTTTCCCCCGTAACACCGGCATATATTTTAGCGAACTCACGCTTCAAATAATCATTGGCTTCCTTTACGGTCTTTCCACTCAGATAAACCGGGCCCAGATTCTCGATTTGCACAGTACCTTCAGGCGCGATTGTTTCACGAATCGTATTCTGGGAAGCTCCCCAAACGTCGATGATAACCTCATCGCCTGCACCCAGACGATAATTGCTCGGAGTCGCTACATTTATATTAGGTTCAAAAGTAAGATACTCGTTATCAAAGATATTATGCCCGAAAATCTGTTGGGTAGGATCGACTTCCATAGCGTCCAGGTTATTATACCCGGTTTGTTCACTGCCATTCAACCCCATTCCATAACCGCTGCCTTGCTGGCTGGCTTTTGTCCGCAAACCCTTAATGCTTTGTTTTTTAGAGTTGAGCTCATCCAAACCGGACTCATCCTGGGAGATATTCTTATTTTTATTTTCGTAAGTTTTCTGCGTACGCAAGCGGGAACTTGCCTCTCCCATGAAGTCAGCATCATCTCCGGCGCTACCGTCCGATTTACCTGAATATTTAGACTGTATTCGCTGGATTTGCTCTTTCGTGACTCCTTTCTTCATCAATTCAACCAACATTTGTTGCTGTGTCTTCCCCTGACTCTGAGCCTCTTGCACATACAGAATGACTTGTTCATCCGTCATTTGTTGGGCAAATACCACACTTGACACTGTAAACATCAACAAACACAATAGTATAAATTTGCGCATAAGTAAGATATTTGATTAATCTTTTAGTTATCTAGTAATGTTTTTTAATTGGGGACAAAGGTAATACTTTATTTTCATAATATACATTTATTTCATTCTGAAGTTTCGGAAAAAGAATTAATTCCTTTCCTCAATACAGCCGGGGTTTCCATATGGCTGTCACTTACCGGAGAAGCCGTTTATCCCATCATCCCAACGAGGTTAAATGTTTTTACTTCATGCGCTACAACCGCAACGTGTTCGGTAACTCCTCATATTAAAGAAAGGCAGCCTTCCGGAAATATTTCTAAAAAATCGAGCAAATCTTTTTGCAAATTCAAATAAAGATGTACCTTTGCACCCCGTAAAGAAATGCTATTGCCGCTATAGCTCAGTTGGTAGAGCAACGCATTCGTAACGCGTAGGTCGCCAGTTCAAGTCTGGCTAGCGGCTCGACGAAAGACCGATATTAATCATATCGGTCTTTTTATTTTTCCCACGAAGCCCTGCTCTATCCCTCACGAATAAAACAATAGAAGCATTCTCTTTATTCCAAAATCTTGCTAACTTTGCCCAACTCAAAAACAATCAAGATAATATGGACAAGAAGAAAAAAAGAATCCTTCTCGGAGCGCTGGCATTCATTCTGCTCATAGGCATTGCAGGCGCAGGAACAGTGTATTACTATCTGTTCGCCCCGCAATTTCATCCGCAAAAGACAACTTATATCTACGTAGACCGTGACGATACGGCAGACTCCATATATAATAAGGTGAAAGCACAAGGAAATCCCAACAGTTTCATCGGCTTCAAATGGATGTCCCAATGGCGCGATTACCCTCTCAACATCCACACCGGACGCTACGCGATACGTCCCGGCGAAAACGTATATCATGTATTCAGCCGCTTCTACAGAGGTTACCAAGAGCCTATGAATCTGACAATAGGAAGCGTACGTACCCTGGATAAACTTGCACGCAGCGTAGGCAAACAACTGATGATTGACTCCGCCGAAATAGCCGCAGTAATGAACGACTCGCTGTTCCGGCAACGACTGGGATACGAAAAAGAAACGATAGCCTGCCTTTTTATTCCCGAAACCTACCAGGTATATTGGAATATGAGCGTAGACGACTTCTTTAAGCGGATGCAGAAAGAATACCAAAAATTCTGGAACCAAGAACGGCGTAACAAAGCCCAAGCCATCGGTATGACCCCGGAAGAAGTATGTACCCTTGCTTCCATCATCGAAGAAGAAACCAATAATAACCCGGAGAAGCCCATGGTTGCAGGCCTGTACATCAACCGCCTGCACACCGGAATGCCGCTTCAAGCCGACCCTACCATAAAGTTTGCCCTGCAAGACTTCGGCCTGCGCCGGATCTCCAATGCGCATCTCGCTATCGATTCGCCCTACAACACTTACCGCAACCCCGGTTTACCGCCCGGTCCCATCCGCATTCCCTCTCCCATAGGTCTGGATGCGGTATTGAACTACACCAGACACAACTATATTTACATGTGCGCCAAAGAAGATTTTTCCGGCACTCACAACTTTGCGTCCAACTATGCCGACCACATGAAAAATGCAAGAAAATACTGGAAAGCATTAAACGAAAGAAAGATTTTCAATTAATATTATAATAAAATAAAAGCAAAAAGCTATATTTGCGATTATTATTTAAACCGTGACTAACACTTAAACAATAAAAAATGAGCAAGCAACTCTTACTTGGCGATGAAGCCATTGCACAAGCTGCATTAGACGCCGGACTTTCCGGTGTATACGCCTATCCGGGCACTCCTTCGACGGAGATTACCGAATATATTCAAACAGCGCCGATTACTGCCGAAAAAGGTATCCACAACCGCTGGTGTTCCAACGAAAAGACCGCTATGGAAGCAGCCTTAGGAATGTCGTTCGCAGGAAAGCGTTCACTGGTCTGCATGAAACATGTAGGCATGAATGTGGCTGCCGACTGTTTTATCAACTCCGCCATTACCGGCGTTAAAGGCGGCACAATCGTCATTGCAGCCGACGACCCCAGCATGCATTCATCACAAAACGAACAAGATAGCCGATTCTACGGCGACTTCGCTTTAATTCCGATGTATGAACCGAGCAACCAGCAAGAAGCCTACGATATGGTTTACAACGGATTTGCCTTTTCCGAGCAAACCGGCGAACCTCTGCTGATGCGCATGGTAACCCGTTTGGCACACTCCCGTTCCGGCGTGGAGCGGAAAGCGCAACAGCCCCAGAACGAAATCTCTTTCAGCGATGACCCTCGCCAGTTCATCCTGCTTCCCGGCAATGCCCGCAAACGCTACAAACAGCTATTGCAGCGCCAGGACGAATTCATCAAAGCATCGGAGAATTCACCATACAATAAGTATATTGACGGCCCTAACAAAAAACTCGGCGTCATAGCTTGCGGTATCGGATACAATTACCTCATGGAGAACTATCCCGAAGGCTGCGAATATCCGGTCTTAAAAATCGGTCAATACCCGCTTCCCAAGAAACAATTGACGCAACTTGTAGAAGCCTGTGATGAAATACTCGTACTGGAAGACGGGCAGCCGTTTGTAGAAAAACAACTGAAAGGCTATCTCGGTATCGGCGTAAAAGTCAAAGGACGCTTGGACGGCACACTGTCACAAGACGGAGAATTGAATCCGGACAGCGTAGCACGCGCCTTAGGCAAAGAAAACAAAGCCGAATTCGCAGTTCCGTCACTCGTGGAAATGCGCCCGCCCGCCTTGTGCGAAGGTTGCGGACACCGTGACATGTATACCGTACTCACCGAAGTTCTGCGTGCAGAATATCCCGACCATAAAGTATTCAGCGACATCGGCTGTTACACATTAGGAGCCAACGCCCCTTTCAACGCCATCAATTCCTGCGTAGACATGGGAGCTTCCATTACAATGGCCAAAGGCGCCTCGGATGCGGGAGTACATCCTGCGGTTGCCGTTATCGGCGACTCCACATTCACCCACTCCGGCATGACAGGATTGCTGGACTGCGTAAATGAGAACGCCAACGTCACCATCGTAATCTCCGACAACGAAACCACTGCCATGACCGGCGGACAAGATTCAGCCGGAACAGGCCGCCTCGAAGCTATCTGCGCAGGTATCGGCGTAGCGCCGGAACACATCCGCGTGGTAGTTCCATTGAAGAAGAACTACGAGGAAATGAGACAAATCATCCGGGAAGAAATCGAGTTCCACGGAGTATCCGTCATTATCCCCCGAAGAGAATGTATTCAAACCTTAGCACGTAAGAAACGAAACAAGTAAAACCATGAAAAAAGACATTATACTTTCCGGCGTAGGTGGACAAGGTATCCTCTCTATCGCCACCGTAATCGGCCAGGCAGCCCTGAAAGACGGGTTATACATGAAACAAGCCGAAGTACACGGAATGAGCCAGCGAGGCGGCGACGTACAGTCCAACCTTCGCATCAGCGACCGCCCCATCGCTTCCGACCTCATCCCTACGGGCAAATGCGACCTTATCATATCCCTGGAACCGATGGAAGCGTTGCGTTATCTCCCCTACCTCAGTTCCGAAGGTTGGCTGGTAACCAACGAGGCTCCTTTCATCAATATTCCCCGCTATCCTGCCGAAGAAGCGCTCAAGGCCGAACTTGACAAGCTTCCTCACAAGATTGTGCTGAACGTAAACGAAGTAGCCAAAGAAACAGGTTCTCCCCGCGTAGCCAACATCGTGTTGCTGGGAGCTACCATTCCGTTCCTCGGCATTGATTACCAGAAAGTACAGGACAGCATTCGCGACATCTTCCAGCGTAAAGGCGAAGCTATTGTAGAATTGAACCTCAAAGCACTGGCTGCCGGTAAGGAAATCGCAGAAAACCTGATGTAAATCCAAATTTCAATAACCATGAACGACAAATACTGGGAAGAAGAGATAGAAACCATGCCGCGTGAGAAGTTGCGTGAACTGCAACTTCAGCGGCTTAAAAAGACAATCGGTATTGCTGCAAATTCTCCCTATTACAAACAAGTATTTCAAGCACACGGTATTACGGCGGACAGTATCCGGTCGGTAGAAGATATCCGGAAAATCCCGTTCACCACCAAAGCGGACATGCGCGCCAACTATCCTTTCGGACTTGTGGCAGGTAATATGCACGAAGACGGCGTACGCATCCACTCTTCCAGCGGAACCACAGGTACCCCTACCGTCATTGTCCATTCCCGGCACGACCTGGACTCTTGGGCGAATCTCGTGGCACGATGCCTGTACACAGTCGGCATCCGTAAAACCGATGTGTTCCAAAACAGCTCCGGATACGGTATGTTTACCGGCGGATTAGGTTTTCAATACGGAGCCGAACGCCTCGGGGCGCTGACCGTACCCGCAGCGGCCGGTAACAGCAAGCGGCAAATCAAATTCATCATGGATTTCAAAACCACCGCCCTGCATGCCATCCCCAGCTATGCCATACGTTTGGCGGAAGTATTTCAGGAAGAAGGCATCGACCCAGCATCGACCACACTGAAGACGCTTGTCATCGGAGCCGAACCGCATACGGACGAACAACGCAAGAAGATTGAACGGATATTAGGCGTCAAAGCTTATAACAGTTTCGGAATGACCGAGATGAACGGTCCCGGCGTCGCCTTTGAGTGTACCGAACAAAACGGCATGCACTTCTGGGAAGACTGCTATCTGGTTGAAATCATCAATCCCGAAACCGGCGAACCCGTTCCCGACGGCGAAATCGGGGAATTGGTACTGACCACCCTCGACCGTGAAATGATGCCGCTGATACGCTACCGCACACGCGATCTTACCCGCATACTTCCCGGCAAATGCCCTTGCGGACGTACACACCTTCGTATCGACCGTATCAAAGGCCGCAGTGACGATATGTTTATCATCAAGGGCGTCAACATCTTCCCCATGCAGGTGGAAAAGGTGTTGGTACAGTTCCCCGAACTGGGCAGCAACTACCTCATTACTTTGGAAACCATCAACAATCAAGATGAAATGATTGTAGAAGTGGAACTCAGCGATTTATCTACAGACAACTATATAGAACTGGAGAAAATACGCAAAGCCATCTCCCGTCAGCTGAAAGATGAAATCCTTGTCACCCCTAAAGTGAAACTCGTCAAGAAAGGCTCCCTGCCTCAAAGCGAAGGAAAAGCCGTCAGAGTAAAAGACTTACGAGACAATAAATAACATTTTGCCAATACTTTCCGCGTTATTATACTACAATATTAACAACGCGGAAGTACCGCGGCAAAAGCAAAAAAGAAAGAGGAACGGTAGTCAACCAAGATTACCGTTCCTCTTTTATAGAAAGCCGCACCGATGATGTGATGAAACTCCGTATGACATGATTTGAGTGCCCGTCCTCTTTGTAATCCACCGACTCAAGAGTTACCCCGAAGGGCGTGGCCCGCCATTAAGAACTGAAGCTTGTCTCGGTATTTCATTAAAATTGATGAGTTTCCCGATCCAATCAATGCGGCTATTTTTTCTACTTCAAAGGTAGTGAGTTTCTATGAAAGAAACAAGAAAAACAAGAAAATTGTTTGCCTGCATCCAATGTTTTCACACTTCCTCACTATCGCTAAAAGCAAAAAGCGCCGATTACGTAGTTGTAATCAGCGCCTTGCAGCTTTTTTATTCTTTACCTCAACTTATGCAGCTTTTGCTTTAGCAACAATAGCCTTGAAAGCTTCCGGGTGATTCATTGCTAAATCAGCCAAAACTTTACGGTTGATTTCAATACCGGCTTTGTGCAGAGCGCCCATCAGTTTAGAATAAGACATACCTTCCAGACGTGCGGCAGCGTTGATACGTTGAATCCACAAAGCGCGGAAGTTTCTTTTCTTATTCTTACGGTCACGGAACGCATAAGTCAAACCTTTTTCCCAAGTATTCTTGGCAACGGTCCAAACGTTCTTTCTTGCACCAAAGTAACCTCTGGTCAATTTCAAAATTTTCTTTCTTCTTGCTTTAGAAGCAACATGATTTACTGATCTTGGCATAGTTTTACTTGTTTTTGAATGTTAGCGCCAATGCTTCACGCAGCGGACTTAAAGCTAATGCATTCGGTTAATAACTTTAATAATACTTCGTACGCTTTTGGTTACTTCATAGCTAAGAGTTCCTTAACCTGGCTTACATCTGTCGGGCTGACAAGTGTAGAGTAACACAGATTTCTCTTTTGCTTCTTGGTTTTCTTAGTCAGAATGTGACTGTGAAAAGCGTGCTTTCTTTTGATTTTACCTGTTCCGGTAAGAGTAAATCTCTTTTTAGAACCGGAGTTAGTCTTCATCTTTGGCATCTTACTTATTTTTAAATTATTTAATTATATGGCAACGCACTATACCTGCGGCGTTGCTCATTTCTTTAGTCTTCGCTTTGTTCTTCAGCCGGAGCGTTCTTCGGAGCCTCTGCGGGTTTCGGTGCGGCAGGCTTCTTGGGAGCGGCGCTCTTCTTCGGAGAAAGCTGAATAGTCATTCTCTTTCCTTCCAGAATCGGCATCTGATCTACTTTCGCATAGTCTTCCAAATCATTGGCGAAACGCAGCAATAAAACTTCGCCTTGTTCCTTGAATAAGATAGAACGGCCTTTAAAGAACACGTATGCCTTTACCTTGTCGCCATCTTCCAGAAATCCTTTGGCGTGTTTCAGTTTGAAGTTATAGTCATGATCATCTGTCTGAGGACCGAAACGTATTTCCTTCACATTGACTTTAACCTGCTTCGCCTTTTGTTCCTTCTGACGCTTCTTTAACTGATAAAGAAATTTAGAGTAATCAATAATACGACAAACAGGGGGTTGTGCATTTGGAGAAATCTCTACGAGATCCGCTTCCATTTCCTCGGCTATCTTCAAAGCCTGCGCTATCGGATATACTTTTGGTTCCACTTCGTCGCCCACAATGCGGACTTCTTTGGCACGGATTTGCTCATTAATCCGATGTTGCCCTTTTAAGCTGTCATTCTTCATTAAATAACGTTTACTTCCAGTTTGTTTCTTGTTTATTACTACCAAATTATTTTTTGTTAAGTAAAAGCTGTCTTTAGAACATCGTATGTATGCTATGCTTTTACAATTGGGCGCAAAGTTACCATTTATTTATCATATTTTGAACTTCTTCGTTCACTTTTTTAGCAAAATCTTCAAATTTCATGGTTCCTTGGTCGCCTTCGCCTTGTTTGCGGACGGAAACCTCTCTGTTTTCAGCCTCTTTCTCGCCTACAATCAGCATGTACGGAATACGTTTCATTTCGTTATCGCGAATCTTACGTCCGATTTTTTCGTTACGTTCATCCACGATGGCGCGAACATCGTATCTCTTCAGATAGTCTTTCACTTTCTGGGCGTAATCATTGAATTTCTCGCTGATAGGCAGGATGGCTACCTGGTCGGGTGTCAGCCACAACGGGAATTTACCGGCGGTATGCTCGATGAGTACGGCCACGAAGCGTTCCATAGAACCGAACGGAGCACGGTGAATCATTACCGGACGGTGCTTCTGGTTGTCAGCTCCCGTATATTCCAGCTGGAAGCGTTCGGGCAGGTTGTAATCCACCTGGATAGTACCCAACTGCCAACGGCGGCCGATAGCATCTTTCACCATAAAGTCCAGTTTGGGACCGTAGAAAGCGGCTTCACCGTATTCCACCTTGGCCTTCAATCCCTTTTCTTCGCAAGCCTCGATAATAGCCTGTTCCGCCTTTTCCCAGTTTTCATCGCTACCGATATACTTTTCGCGGTTCACCTTGTCGCGCAGAGAAATCTGCGCTTCAAAGTTCTCGAAGTGCATAGACTGGAATACGATTGAGATAATGTCCATTACACGCAGGAATTCGTCCTTCACCTGGTCGGGACGGCAGAAGATGTGCGCATCGTCTTGCGTAAAGCTGCGTACACGGGTCAGCCCGTGAAGCTCGCCGCTCTGCTCGTAACGGCAAACCGTACCGAACTCAGCCAGACGCAAAGGCAGGTCCTTATAAGAACGGGGCGAGTTCTTGTAAATCATACAGTGATGAGGACAGTTCATCGGTTTGAGGAAGTACTCCTCACCCTCTTCCGGCGTATGGATAGGCTGGAACGAATCCTTACCGTATTTGGCATAGTGTCCGGAAGTGATATAGAGCAATTTGTTGCCGATAGGCGGACACATTACTTCCTGATAGTCGTAACGGGCCTGAATGCGGCGCAAGAACTCCTGCAAACGGATACGCAGTGCGGCACCCTTCGGCAGCCACATCGGCAGACCCTTACCTACCGTATCGGAGAACATGAACAAGTCCATTTCCTTGCCGATTTTACGGTGGTCGCGTTTCTTGGCCTCTTCCAGCAATACGAGATATTCATCCAGCATTTTCTTTTTCGGGAAAGTGATGCCGTAGATACGGGTCATCATTTTGCGGTCTTCCTGTCCGCGCCAGTATGCGCCGGCAACGGAAGTCAGTTTAATGGCTTTGATAGGTGCGGTAGTCATCAGGTGAGGACCACGGCACAGGTCGGTAAACGCGCCTTGCGTATAGGTGGTGATGTGACCGTCTTCCAGCTCCGAAATCAGCTCGCATTTATAAGTCTCGCCACGGTCGCCGAACATCTTCAAAGCGTCTGTCTTTGAGATGCTCTCTCTGACAACCGCCTCTTTTCTGGCAACCAGCTCGGCCATTTTCTTTTCGATGGCGGGCAGGTCGGCTTCCTTGATGGCAGCTTCTCCCGGATCTACGTCATAATAGAAACCATTCTCGATGGCCGGACCAATACCGAACTGAATGCCCGGATACAGTTCTTGCAGGGCTTCCGCCAGCAAGTGGGCGCTGGTATGCCAGAAGGCATGCTTACCCTGCTCGTCTTCCCATTTGTAGAGAACCACTTCGGCGTCTTCATTGATAGGACGCCCCAAATCATAAATTTCTCCGTTCACGCCGCAAGCCAGCACATCCTGTGCCAAGCGCGAACTAATGCTTTCTGCTATTTGCAGTCCTGTTACTCCCTCGTTGTATTCGCGAACGGAGCCGTCTGGAAATGTTATCTTTATCATAATGTTATGTATAGTTCAAATTTTAGAACGCAAAAATAGCTAATTCTTTATTGATATTCTATTTTTTAGCAAAAAAATGTTATTGCTGCGTATTCGTAAATCGCTTGATAATGTTGTAAGCGGAAACGATACCCCGCTCTCCGGCCTTACTCAAGTCCGAAATGCCCTGCCTGTTGTTACCCAGGAAGATATGCGTCAGCCCGCGATTGAAATACGCTTCGGCGAAGTCGGGATTCAGTTCGATTGCCTTATCGTAATCAGCCAGCGCCGCACGATAGTCTTTCAGCATGGACGATACATTGCCGCGGTTATAATAGCCGTAAACGAAGTCCGGAGCCAACCGGATGACGTGATCCAAATCATTCTTCACGATATCGTAATCCATCGCTGTCACTTCCGCCTTCTTCACCTCTTGCGCGCCGGAAACAGCTCCCTCGCTCATGCCGGCTTCCGCTTTCTTGTACTCCAACTGCTTGTAGCGTACCAAAGCACGCATAAAGTACGCCGGGAAGAAAGTATCATCCAGCAGGATACTCTGCGTGAAGTCGTCTATGGAGCTCGCAAAGTCCTGCACCAGATAGAAATCCAGTCCGCGCATAAAACGTTTTCCGGCATTCTTGCCGTCCGCCACGATATCCGATGTATGGGCGTCTATCAACGCGAAGTGGAAACGCACCTGCTCTTCCGTCAGCGGAGATTCCATATTGGTGATACGCAATGGCTTGGGGAGCATCTTCGAGTGATTGAGCTCGTCGATGTATTTATGATAATGCACCATACGTTTCACATCACTCAGCTTTTCATAATAAGTCAGCGCATACATAGGCTCGAGCTTGATAGTCACGTTACGGTCTTGCACACGTCCGCGATAATCGCTCTTGTAACGCTGGTCGGCTTCCGAATCATCCGCAATCACAATCTTACGGTAGTTCTCCATGTTCTTGTCGGACTTCTTACGGGTTTTGCCGTTATCTTGTCCGGAATTGCCGTCCGTATTATCCGCCACATCCTTGTCATTGCCGCCGGTCGTGACACCGTTGCGCTTGTCGAGTTGCATCTTCATGACTTTGAACTCGTCCTGCTCGGCTCCCTTACGGTCACCAATCTTCTTGCGGGCTTCGGCACGGTGATAGTAACCCGCCATAAAGTTGGGGTATTCGTCTATCACTTTGGAGTAATCGCTGATAGCGCCGCGATAATCGCCCGTCTGCGCACGCAACAAGCCACGGTTGAAAGCGGCCATCATATTGTCCGGTTCCATCTTCAGCACAAAATCGAAGTCCTCTATCGCACGGTTGTCGTCGCCTACCTGCGCACGCAGCAAACCACGGTTATAGTGTCCGAGGAAGTTGTTGGGGTCAATGTCCAGCGCCAGGTCATAGTCGCTCATCGCGCCTCTCAGATTGTTCTGGTGGAAACGCGCCAAGGCACGGTTAATGTAGTTGCCCGAATTGCGCGCGCTCAAATGTATCGCCTGATCCAAATCGTTTTCGGCTTCCTTGTACTTGGATTGCTGAAGCCGGACAATGGCACGCGCGGCCCAACCGTCAGGGTCGTAACGGTCCATGTCGATAGCCGTATCAAAATCTTTCAGGGCCTGTATCGTATCGTTCTGCTTGAGGTTGACTTCACCGCGCATCAGGTACGCACGCGTATAGCGGGGCGCTATGGTCAGCAGCTTGCCCAAGTCCTCTTTGGCGGAATTGAAATCCTCTTTCTGCATGTGGCAAAGGGAAAGGTTATGCCAAAGCACCACATTCTCCGGGTCGTACTTCAAAGCCGTCCTGTAATCCTCTATCGCACCGTCGAACTTATCCTGGCGGATACGCGCCAACCCCCTTATCTGATAAGCGCCTACGACAAAAGGATTGCGCTGGATGGCCAAATCGCAATCCGCTTCCGCCCCCTGGAAGTCGTCCAGATTGATTTTGGCCAGCGCACGGAAGAAATAAGGCTCGTATAAATAAGGCTTCGCATTGATTACCTGATTGAAATATTGGATAGAAAGCACGTAGTCCTCGAAATACAACGCGTTCCGGGCAATGGTCATCACCCGTTCCGTATTGATTTGCGCATATAACAACGTGGGCAATAACAGAATTGCCAGCAATATCTTTTTTATCATCTTGTCTTATAAATGCTTGTAAACAAAACAAAAGTAACGTTTATTCATTTACATATCAGGATATGCGGAAGACTTTTTATATTTTTTGAGCCTTTTATACCTTATTATATGGTTTGCTTACTTAATGGTTTTCACTTTATAAGAGCAGCGCGCCTTACCTTTCAGCATGGCATTCAGCTTTCCCTTTATCATCTGCTTGCGCAAGGGGGAGATATGGTCGATGAACATCTTTCCGTCCAGATGGTCGAACTCGTGCTGCATCACACGCGCCAGATAACCTTCTACCACCTCGTCATGCTCCACCAAATCCTCATCCAGATATTTCACACGTATTTTGTTACCTCTTTTCACCGACTCATGGATACCGGGCAGGCTCAGGCAACCTTCTTCCATAGACACCTCTTCGCCCGATACTTCCAGAATATGCGCGTTGATATACGCTTTGCGGAACCCTTTATATTCGGGATAATCTTCCGACAGCACATCCAGGTCTACCACCACCACACGAATCGGCAAACCGATTTGCGGAGCCGCCAGTCCCACGCCGTCGGCATGGTCCATTGTTTCAAACATATTCTGAATCAGTTCTTTCAAGTTCGGATAATCAGGAGTAATATCCTCTGCCACTTTTCTCAATACGGGTTGTCCGTATACATAAACAGGTAAAATCATTTCTTTAATTATGAATTATCAATTATGAATTATTGTCTATACACTTATAAAGAAGAGAAACGTCTGTTCTCCAAATAAGTTTGCAGGATAATAGTCGCGCTGATTTCGTCCACCAACGCCTTGTTCTGCCTGTCTTTCTTTTTCAGTCCGGCTTCCAGCATGGTACGGTGCGCCAGAACCGAGGTGAAACGCTCGTCCACATACTCTACCGGCATATCGGGCAACCTTTTTTGCAGGGAACGCACGAACGGTTCTATCCGTTTCATATTCTCGGATGCCTCGTTGTTCATCTGCTTAGGCAATCCGATGAGAATTCGCTCCACCGGCTCTTTGGCCACATAATCCATGATAAAGGCGAGCAGTTCGTGGGTAGGCACGGTGGTAAGCCCGTTGGCAATCATTTGCAACGTGTCGCTGACGGCTATGCCCGTACGTTTTTTACCGTAATCAATAGCTATTATTCTACTCATAATGGGCTACAAAATTACGATTTATATTTGAACTCTTTTTCATACGTATCAAAAAAGATTTTGCCTATGGTGAAAATCTCATTTGATGTACATCAAACAAGTTTCGCGCCATAGGCAAAATCAGATATGCCGGTATAGGAATGAAATCAATATACCAGCTTCACATTATCCACATAAAACGAGTTGCCCGGAGAACCTATGTATGCCCCGCCGTGGCTGGATGTAAACTGCAACTGGATATGGGTGGGGATATCGTCTTCCGTACCCCATGCCACTTCTTTGATAGGCACGCTCTCGCCCTTGCTGTTCACGGCATAGCGTTCCTGCACCTGCAGGCGCATCATGTGCGCTTTGTATTCGGGATTGCCCGTGATGTCGCCGTACATAATGGAGTAAGTGGCATTATTGCGCCAGTCGTCCGTCGTAGTGTAATAACGCACCACCGCCGTACCCACACGTTTGGCGTAGATATTTCCGTCCTTGTCTTCCCAGCGTTTCTGCAAAAAGAGATTCATTTCGGGGAAGTCCTTTCCTTCCACATCGGTTATCTTGCTGAAACCGGTGGCATGGACACGCTTTTCACGGTCGGACATCTTCACCTTATAGTCAAACTGAACGGCAATCGGCTTCTTGGTGAACGGAATACCGGAGTTCAGTATCTTTTGCGGGTTCTTCGTTCCCTTGATAGGCTCGTGCACGTCGCCGAGGAAAATGGAACCGGCCGCCAATACCGTAATATCCACGATGCCCAGCACCTTTACACTTTCCATGCGGGTATCCAAACGGGCGCAAAAGCCGTCGCCGCGCTTCTCCGGAAACACCGAAGTATTGGTTTTGGTAATACCGGCCACACGCGCCATTACGTTGGAAGTAGCCCAGGGCGAACCACCCATGTTCTTATACGGCTTATTCTCGCGGATAGTTGCCGTGGGGCCGATAGCGTACACATTCTTGGTGGCGCCACCGATAATTCCCGACTCTTTAATTTGACGGTCAATCCATTGATCCATATTTCCGAAAGGAATCATCTCAACCTTATGCTGCGCCGATACCGCTACACTGAAGAGCATTACGGACAGCAAACTCAACAAACGAAATCTTTTACGAATCATTTCTTTATTCTCCTACAAATCAATTAAAGTTCATAATTCCACTGTTTCAGCGCAAAGTCCCAGTTGTCCTGAACCAGTTGCACCGTACGGTCGTCATATTTATATTTATTCTTCTTATAACCTTTCTTACCGCCTACATACTGTTCGATGGCAGCACGGGCATCCGCAAAACCGGGGATGGACAACGCGTCGTAGATGTGTTCCGTCATTCCCATCGCATCGGCTTCAAAATCTTCGAACTTCACTTCAATCAGATTACCCGCCGGGATACTTGCCTTGTCCGCTTCGTACTTATGGTAAAGCTTGGCGTAGACAGACAAGATATTCCGCTCCAACTCCGCCGGAGTAATATCCTGGAGCTTCAACGGCTGGATGGTATTCGTGAAGAAACTGCGCGTACTTTCAAATACCGTGTAAGGATTACGCATCAGGTAGATGAACTTGGCGTTGGGGAACATCTTCACCAATTCCTTCACACGTCCGGTATGCGGCGGGTTCTTGCTGAGGAACTGCGTGCCATGCGTATTCCACAAGGAAATCTTGATGAGCTTGGTAAACGTCTCCTCAAATACTTTCAACTCCGCCTCGCTTATATCGTCGAACAACAGATACTTGTCGGCATACTCCTGCTGGTGTTTGGGCAGGAACCAGAAGTTATAATAAGTATAAGGCATCATGTTTGCCAATGCGAACTCCTCTTCCTGCGGCAGGTCCACAGCCAACTCCATATTGTCCGTAGGACGCTTGTCGGGCATCAGCCAGCTCATATTCTTCTTGAAGAAAGGCTGCCCCCACATCATCAGATGCGGAAATACGGTCTGATAAGTTGTGTTATAGCCGAAATGCTTGTCACAAGAGAACACATTATGCACGAAAGTTGTTCCGCTGCGCCAGTGACCGAGGATAAATACAGGGTCGTGTTCCAGCGGCTTGTCCGCCAACAGCTTCTCGTAGCGTTTGTCCTGCAAAGGAGCCAATGTGGAAAGCAGGCGGCAAACAGCTTTCGTCAGCCGGTATTTGCCCTTGTATGCGGCATCTATCTCACGCCCTTTCGTAATGGCATTGAAAGTTTTCCAGTCTGCACCGACAAGCGTATTGATCGGCAGTTTGTTGAATTCTAATAAACCCATTCTTGTTTAATTGAGAATTGAGAATTGAAAATCGGGAAATAGCCTTTCGGACTAATGCGACAATTCCTATCCAACTCTTATTTGTTAATGTTTAATTTTCATTTCTTAATCATCACTGCTACTCCCTGACGCTCCAGTTCCTTGGCGGCTTTCTCTATGGCCTCGTAATGCTCGGGAGCGATTCCCAGTTTCGGCAAGTCAAGAACGGGAAGCTCTTCGGAAATATGCATGTCCTTATCTTCCACACGGTCGATAATCATACCTACGGCGCTGGTATTATTGGTTATCGGGTCTATCAGGATGAAAGAGCCGGTGGCTTTGTTGGCTTGGTAAGGGTCGAAGAACAGCTCTTTGGCGGTGGTCAACACTACGCGGGCAATTTGGTTCAACTGCATCGGCAGGGTCTCTTCCGTCAACCGGCCGTTCTCGAGGGAGAGTTTCTCCATGGTATTGACATCTACTTTATACCTGATGTTGTCAATACGCGTACGGCTCAAATTGGTGGTTTGCTTGATGAAGAAAGATTTGTTCACATCCATCGGCTCCTCGTCCATCCATACCACCATGGCTTCGAAGTTACGCTCCATCATCGGAAGATTGTCGGGGTGCACCAGCATTTCTCCGCGCGAAACGTCGATTTCGTCTTCCAGCGTCAGCGTAACGGACTGCGGCGGGAAAGCGTAATCCAGTTCTCCTTCGTACGTAACGATGCTCTTGACATGCGATTTCTTTCCGGACGGTAAAGCCATCACCTCGTCTCCCTTGCGGATGATACCCGAAGCCACCTTGCCGCAGAAGCCGCGGAAGTCGAGGTTGGGGCGCAGCACATACTGCACGGGGAAACGGAAATCCTTCAGGTTATGGTCGTTATCGATGTGTACGGTTTCAAGGAAGTCGAGCAAAGACGTACCGTTATACCAGGGGGTACGCTCCGATTTCTCCACCACATTGTCACCGTCAAGCGCAGAAAGTGGAATGCAGGTCACATCGGGAATACCCAGCGGAGCGATAAACTTCTTGTATTCGCCTACAATCTCATTGAAGCGTTCTTCGGAGAAGTCCACCAAGTCCATTTTATTAACGGCAAGCACCACATGCTTGATACCCAGCAGAGACACAAGGAAAGTGTGGCGACGTGTCTGCGTAATGACACCCGTGCGGGCGTCTACCAGAATAATCGCCAGGTTGGCGGTAGAGCCTCCGGTAATCATGTTGCGCGTATACTGTTCGTGTCCCGGAGTGTCGGCAATGATGAATTTACGATTATTGGTGGAGAAATAGCGGTAAGCCACGTCGATAGTGATACCCTGCTCCCGCTCCGCCTTCAAGCCGTCCAGCAACAAGGCGTAGTCGATGTGGTCACCGGCATTACCCATACGCTTGCTGTCACGCTCCAACGCATCCAACTGGTCTTCGTACAATTTCTTACTATCGAACAACAGACGGCCGATAAGTGTGGACTTTCCGTCATCCACCGAACCGGCAGTAAGGAATCTCAATAAGTCTTTCTGTTCGTCCTTATCAAGAAAAGCCTTTATATCAAGTCTTGAATCATTCATTTCTTAATTCTCAATTTTTAATTCTTAATTTCCTAAAAATATCCCTCACGCTTCTTCTGCTCCATACTCGCTTCCTGGTCGAAGTCGATAACGCGGGTGGTACGCTCGCTCTTGGTGGTGGTCATCATCTCTTCCACAATCTTCTCGATGGTGTCGGCGCCGCTTTCCACAGCTCCGGTCAGCGGCCAGCAGCCCAACGTACGGAAACGCACCATGCGCATCTCAATCTTTTCACGGTATTGCTCCGGCAAACGTTCGTCATCAGCCATAATCAGGTTACCGTCAATCTCTACGCAAGGACGCTCCTTGGCAAAGTACAAAGGTACGATGGGAATATTCTCCAGACGAATATATTGCCAGATATCCAGCTCCGTCCAGTTACTCAACGGGAACACGCGGATGCTCTCTCCTTTATGGACACGCGCATTATAGATGTCCCACAACTCGGGGCGCTGGTTCTTCGGGTCCCACTGATGGAATTTGTCACGGAAAGAGAAGATACGTTCCTTAGCACGCGACTTCTCCTCGTCACGACGGGCGCCGCCGAAAGCCGCATCGAATTTATACTTATCCAACGCATGCAGCAGGGCTTGCGTCTTCATCAAGTCGGTATGTACCTTACTGCCATGCGTAAAAGGCCCTACACCGGCTTCGAAAGCTTCCGTATTACTCTCTACAATCAGGTTCCAGCCATATTTCCTGGCATACTCGTCACGGAATTGAATCATCTCCTTGAACTTCCACTTGGAGTCGATATGCATCAACGGGAAAGGAACTTTACCCGGAGCAAAAGCCTTTTCGGCCAGACGTACCATAACCGATGAGTCCTTACCGATACTATACAGCATCACCGGATTCTCAAATTCCGCAGCCACTTCGCGGATAATATGAATAGACTCTGCTTCGAGTTCTTTCAAATGGCTCAGTTTATATTCTTCTTTCATTATATATTATTTCTTCTGAATTCTCGGTAAAATTAATTCCAGTAACTTATTGACGGATTCTTCCAGGCTCAATGCGGATGTATCCAGCGTCAACGCCGGATGCGCGGGAGCCTCGAAGGGGGCGGAAATACCCGTGAAGTTCTTAATCTCGCCGCGGCGCGCCTTTGCATACAGGCCTTTCACATCCCTGCTTTCGCATTCCTCAATGGGCGTGCTGACGTACACTTCCAGAAAATCATCCTTTCCGATAATATTCGCCGCCATTTCACGGATGCCGTTGCTGGGACTGATAAAAGCCGCAATCGTTATAATGCCCGTATCTACAAACAGCTTGGACACTTCGGCTATACGGCGGATATTCTCTATACGGTCGGCTTCCGTAAATCCCAAATTGTTATTGATACCGCTGCGGATGTTGTCTCCGTCCAAAATGCGGCAGAGCAATCCGCGTTTATGCAACTCACGCTCCAAAGCGATGGCTATCGTACTCTTGCCCGAACCGCTCAGTCCGGTAAACCAAATCATCACGCTGCGCTGCTTCAAGAGTTCTTCCTTGTCCTCGCGTGCCAGCATACGGTCGAAGATAGGATAAATATTATTGTTATTGTCAGTCATAATTCAATTAAAACGGCCAAATTAAGGGAATGAGAAAGATGGATATAAGGAAAGTGATAATGTTCAGCGGAAGTCCGATACGGACAAAATCCGTGAACTTATAATTACCGATACCCTGTACTATCAAATTGGTCTGATAACCGATAGGCGTCGAGAAGCTTGCCGATGCAGCCATACAGATAACCACGAAGAAAGGCATCGGGCTTACTCCCAGCTGTGACGAGATGGAAAGAGCCAACGGGAAAGCAAGCGCGGCGGCGGCATTATTCGTTATCAATTCGGTAAACAGGTTCGTAATAATGAATACGGCGGCCAGCAACACCTGAGGGCCGTAATGCTCCGTCAGGCCGATGATGTACTTAGCCACAGCGTCCGCCACACCGGAATTTACCATAGCCTTGCTGATAGCAAAAGCGCAGGCAATCGTTATCAGGATATCCCATGATATATATTTGGTATATTTACGGGCCGGGAAGATTTTCGTCCACGCCATTATAATGGTCGTAACGGACACGAAGAAGAACATATCCAGCTTAATATCCGGAAAAGCCTCTTTCACCGCAGGCAGTTCGCCCACCGTAGCTCCCGTAATCATCAGAATCAGCAAAACGAGCGCAAACCAGCGTTTACCCTTGCTCGCAACAGGTTCCGTATCCTTGCCGTTGGCAAGCATCACGAAGACGGAAGACTCTCCCCAGGTCTGCACAAAGGAATCGTCAGCCATGACAACCACCGTATCGCCTTCCCTGAAATATTCATTTTCCAAATCCTGCGTATAACTCTGACCGTTACGCTTTATCTCTTTCACTTCAGCGCCATAATGGCGTTTAAAGTTGAAATCTTTCAACTTCTTGTTGATACCCGGGAAACGAGGTCCCAAAACGGCCTCTACCCGATGCAGGTCGCTATGTTCTTCCGGCTCGTCATCCAGTTTCACCGCATCTTTACGAACATCCGGCAATAACCTGGAAGAGAACAGAAATAAATAGACAATACCGGCTACCGCAATAAAAATCCCCACTTTTCCAAGCTCAAACATCGTAAATCCCTCATAACCGGCTTCCAGTATCATGCCATGCACGACCAAGTTTGTGGAAGTCCCGATCAACGTACAGATACCGCCCAAAATCGTTACATACGAAAGAGGAATCAGGAACTTGGTAGCCGGAAGCTTTACCGACTCGGCCCAACGCTTTATAATCGGAGCAAAAATTACAACGACAGGAGTATTGTTCAGAAAAGCCGAGATAAAGGAGATTGTCGGCAACATGCGGAGTTGCGCCTTGAAAACGGTGGTTTTACCTTGCGGAAGCAGTTTCTTGATAAGTTGTCCCAATGCACCGGACTGGCGAATACCCTCGCTGACCAGAAAAAGCATGGCTACCGTAATCATGCCCTTATTGCTAAATCCTTCCAGCATCTCTTTAGGTGTCAGGATTCCTGCGCAAAGGAACAATACCACCACCGAGAAAAGCACCATTCCCGGACGCATCTTGTCCAGAATCAAGGCTATCACCATGCCCAGCAGCGCTAAAAGCACAAATATGATTTCAAACGTCATATATACGAGTCGTTATTTAATTACGCCCGGGCTCTACTATAAACCAGGGGTTCAACAAATCTTCTTTATTATACCGCAACGGTTCTTCTTTTCCGGCTTGATACACTTCCATCCCTGCGGCACGTGCAATGGCATGCCCCGCCGCCGTATCCCACTCCATTGTCGGAGCAAAACGGGGGTATACATCCGCTTTGCCTTCCGCCACCAAGCATATTTTAATGGAGCTTCCGCTGGAAATCAATTCCACATCCGAATGACAACGCTTCATCTCTTCAATGTAGTCTTCAGTCTCGGGAGACAGATGTGAACGGGATGCCACAATCACAAATTTATCGCGGCTATCCTTTATCGGCAAACGAACGGCTTTCGCCGTTAATTCTTCCAGCGACGCCCCGCCGCGGGCTGTTACATCCGAAAGCTTGTAAGCGCCCAAAGTCTCTTCGGCAAAATAAAGCTCTTTCTTTACCGGAAGATATATAATTCCCATTACCGGAACGGAATTACGTACCAAAGCGATATTGACGGTAAACTCGCCATTCCGCTTGATAAACTCTTTCGTACCGTCCAGAGGGTCTACAATCCACAAAGTCGTCCATGCGCATCGTTCCGTATAGGGTAAATGTTTTCCCTCTTCGCTCAATAACGGATAAGGTGTATTCTGCAGATAACCGGCAATAGTCGCGTGCGCTTTTTTATCAGCAATCGTCAAAGGGGAATTATCCGCTTTCTTTTCTATTTGAAAATCTGATGCCGGATCGTTATAAATAGAGAGGATATCTTTGCCGGCACAGAGTGCTGCATCAATCGCGTCAAGTATATATTGTCGTTCCATATTGTATTCTAAAAATATACAAGGTGCAAAATTAAAAACTTTTTTACCGCCAAAAGTTTTTAATTTTGTTTTATAACTTCTTTTAAACGAAAAAGAGATATTTATAAGTACTTTTCACAATCACTAAAAATAGAGTTTTCATAATCATTTCCAACAGATTATGAAAAAGGCAGTAACTTCCCAGTTACCGCCCTATCTTGAAAGGAGGGAAATACCCCTTTCTTATGAATTACCAAAAAGAATTCAAATTAATTAATGCGATACAGCAGCCAAGCACCCTGGAAATCCTGACGGTTAGGGTATTTAGCCTTGAAAGCGTCACGAGCACTGGCAGCAGAATTCCTGTCTGCGTATGTGCTTACAATCACGCGATACATGGCAGCATCCGCATTAAATGCAATGACCGCATTATAACCTTCCTTATCCAAGAAGTTTTTCAGGTTCTCCGCATTGGCTTTCACGCCGAAGCTACCGCATACCACACTATAATCTTTCAGTCCGTCAACACCTGACACTACCGTCACCTTTTCCTGACGTATCGTACCCACAGGTGCACTTTCCACCACTTTAGCTTCTACCGGAGCGCTAACCACAGGAGCGACTTCCTCTACCGGCGCGGTAGTCTGCGGCTCCGCCAGTTCCTGCTGTTTAGCCTTTTCGTATGCTTTCTTGTAAGCGCTTTCACTTGATTTACAAGAAGAGAATGCCAGTACCATACATACTCCCATTCCTAACACTGCCAATTTTTTCATCTTTTCTTTTTATTTTTTGTTAGTAACTATGTCTATTCTCAAATTACACTCAATATTTACGAAAAACGTATTTCGTTCCTTCATAGTTCAATCGCATCTTCTTATTCGTCAGCTCTTCTACCTTGAACGTCCTCTCACCGGTGTCTCCCCAACCAAAGAATTTCTTATAACTTGCCGAATTCACCAACTCCTCATGCGCAGCCTCGTTTCCGGAACTGTTATCCGGCCACAAAGTTATAGAAATTTCATCATCTTTCAACTTATAATAACCATAAAAAGATTCATAGTTTCCACTTTCATTCATACAATACGCCAGAAAGCTGCCTTTTTGAAAACCATAAAAGATACTGTCCACTTTCTGCACTTCACCATCGGGATACTGATATTCGCGCAACTGCCATTTTCCTACCCAGTCGGAACCGCCGTCATTCATACAAGACGCCAATCCCAGCACCGCACACATCAAAAGCAACAGTATTGTCCCGTTCAGCAATTTTTTCATATATCTCTTTTTTATTTAGAGAACAAAAGTACGCCGAACCGCTTATCTTATGGCCTCTAATGCCGTTAAATATAATTAAAATGTATGTTTTGTCGTTTTTCATGGTACAGATTTCTAAAAAACAAGAATCCATGAACAATCATTCAAAATATTTTGTTAGCTTTGTCATATCAGACCTAATAAAAGAAAGGAGTATTATTATGAAAGGATTAAATGTTTTAGCAGCTTTTTTGGGTGGTGCAGCGGTAGGTGCAGCCATCGGTATTTTGTTTGCCCCGGAAAAAGGTGAAGATACGCGTCACAAGATTGCGGAAATTCTCCGCAAGAAAGGCATCCGGTTGAACCGTAATGAAATGGAAAACCTCGTTGATGAGATTGCCGCAGAAATTAAAGGCGAAGCAAACGACTGATTCAAACCACATTTCAAAACAAAGCCACTATGTTCGCAGACGACAACAGCATTGAGAATATCCAGCAGTTATTTTTCGATTTCAAGAAATATCTGGAACTACAAAAGAAATATACCCAACTGGAAGTAGCGGAGAAATTAACCATATTACTCTCAACGCTCATACTCGTATTGTTGGTCGTCATTCTCGGCATGGTGGCTTTGTTCTATCTCTCCTTCACCCTGGCCTATATATTAGACCCCATAGTAGGCGGATTAATGGTAAGTTTCGCCATGATAAGTTGTTTCCACATCTTATTGATTGTGCTAATCGTTGTATTCCGCAAGAAAATCATTATTAATCCAATGACCAAATTCATTGCAGGATTATTCATAGATAACAATAAGAACTAAAATATCATGAATATGAATGATACCGTCCAAACAGAGATTCTCACACTGGAAGACCTTCAGCAACAAAAGGCTGAAGCATTAGAGGAATTGCGCGCCCAACAGCAGATTATGGCCGATACCGCCCGGAACCTGTTTGCTCCGATTGCTCCCGCTGCGGACAAAGGAACAGCTATCATGCGTGCGTTTAATACCGGCATGGCCGTATTCGACGGAGTTATGCTTGGAGTAAAGCTGATGAGAAAAGTCAGAAAAATATTCAGACGCTGAAAATCAACCGGCCTAAAAATATAAACGAGGATGCCCAAAACTATGCCTGACATATCTGTCATTCAAAGCCTTAACGCACCCCCCATTTTCATTATCAGGTTGACTTTATATAGCCATCACTTGCCCGCCAATCACGCCTGCAATGGCACTTGCCACCGCAATAATCACTTTCAGAATCTTATCCCAAACCGATACTTTGATACTCATTGTCTTTTGATTTTAATTATTACTTTATCTTTCATCGCAAATCGTAATTTATAAACCACAACTTGGCTTATCCTAACGGATTTTCCTCTTCTCCGCTATCCGGGCCGCCATTACCATTACCGGAAGAATTATCATCGGCGGTTGTGCCTTTCCACTTCTCAAACTCCACTCCCTGTATCAATGCACGAGTAGTGCCAATAGCAGCCGGACGCGTATATTCCGGAGTAAACTGACAACGTAACGCCGTCACCTGATTCGGATTTACATCTTCCGCTTTCTCCGTTCCCTTACCACGTGTACGGGCTTTCATCGTAAATGTACCCAAACCGTTCAAACGTACCGTACGGCTATTCAGCAGGTGCATCCGCATTGTCGACATCAAATTACGGATTACATTCTGTACATCACCCGGCGTCAGTGAGGACTTCTCGGCAATACTTTCCGCCAGCGACTGCGTATCCACCGCTTTTCCCACTTTTTTCAAACTCAAGTGCCATGTTTTAATACCGGCTTTCGTCGCCAGTTGCGACTGTCTTGCATAATAAAATAGAGGCATACTATCTCTCCTTTACATTTTAAATTAAACTTCATTTTAATTCTTGTTTCGTTGATCAACAGTGCAAAGGTGATGATATATACATGTATAAACAAAGAAAACAGCCTATGCGGGGCTGTTTTCTGAGAATGATTTATAATACGTTTATTTTCTTATGGTTATATCTTTTTCGATTTTACAGTTCATCTAATACACCATTCCCACTATCCACAAAGGTAACTTCTTCCCCGTAGCAAATTCTATATTATCGGCAAGAATAAAGGAATCCGGCAGATCGGCTATTTGCTTAAAAGTCTTATCCGCTCCACCCACCTCGAAAATATATTTATGGTCGACTACAAAGTCCCCCTGCGCCTTTCCATACTCCACCTCATGGTTTACGGACAATTGATTCACCGCAAACGTCTCCCGTACCGTACCAATCTGCACCGGTGCCGAAGCTACAGCATAAAGCAAGTTCGGATTCTGGAGATATATTTTATCCGGTTTTTGCATTTTCTTGACAGAAGTCAAATCAGAATACAACAGTGTAAGTAACTCCGCCCTATTCAAATTTTGCAGATAAGTGATAACTGAATTCCGGGTCAGCCCTATCATGCCTGCCAATTTCGTAATATCCACCTCATAAGGCACGGACGATGCAAGTACACCCAGCAAAGCTTTCAGCTTCCTTATATATGCAGGATCCACACCACACAACAGAGGCATCTCTTGTTCAAGAATGAAATTCACCACATTCTCAATGTTCATGTAATAATCCTCGCGATTGCCGGTAAAGAAAGGATAATATCCCTCACACAGATATTCATTGAACATTTGCACCGGCCGGCATTGTGCATTCACATCCTGACAGATACTTCCGGCATTCTCCAGCACTTCCGGCAACGTCATCACCGGAAAGCGGATATTCTTATAAAACATCAGGTATTCGCGGAATGACAATCCGTACATGTTATATGCCAGACATCTTCTTGAAAGGTCTGCATCGGCATTCAATATGTTGAGTAGCGACGAGCCGCTAAACACCACCTGCAGCGACGGGTACAAATCATAGATTTCTTTCAATTCCTTGCTCCAAGTGGGATATTTATGCACCTCATCCAAAAACAAATGCTTACCGCCTTGAAGATAAAACTTTTCCGCTAACTCCAATAGTGTATGATTACTGAAATAAATACTATCAAGTGTACAGTAAAGTGCTATTCGGCTTCCCGGCGGATAGTTTAGTTTGATATATTGCAACATCAATGTTGTTTTTCCCACACCGCGAGAACCCCGAATGGCAATCAGGCGATTATTCCAATGAATCTTATTCATCAATTCTCTTATAATATCGGTGCTTGTCTGCACCAACATTCTTTCTTGTTTTAAAAACAGACTATCCATAACTGAAATTGATTTTGTTACAAATATAGCAATTTGTTTAGAGCAGAAAGCAAATTATAGAAAAATTTGTTTAGAGCAGAAAGCAAAACACTGTAAAATTCATACCACAAAAACAGCCGAAATCACTTTAAAAGTAATTCCGGCTGCGCCTAAAACAAAGTAACCGCTGTTACCTGTCGTTTATTCAACTTTCTTTTTACGAACTATCAATGGAGCCCCCAGTTCTTCACGCTCTACCACTTCAAGAAAACCATTTTGTTCCAGTTCGAACAAGGCAGGATATACGCGTAATTTATCAGCACCTGAATTCTGGATAATATCAGTCACACAGACACTCGTTTCAAAAAGACTTATGTAGTCTATTATTTTTGCAGTATCTATAACTTTATAATTTATGGCATCCATACTACGACCGAATAGAATTTATTTAAGTATTTTCAAGAAAGCTCTATAAGCATAATTAACAAAGTAATATACAGCTTTTAAATAACCTGTTTTTTCTACATTTACATAAATGCTCCATTGCCAAAAAATAGCTTTCAATTTATTAGAAGATACCGACCGATTTCTGACACGATATAAGGCTGTAACAGTATTGGTATTTTTAGCTATATAGCCCCTTTTTAAAATAGACAGCCACATTATATAATCTTCATGCGCGTGCTCTGAAAAATAGACTTTGCCTGTTTTATCTGTATCATATATGGCAGTCAGACAACCTATCACATTACCTAAAAGCAACTGTTTATAACTTACTTCTGCAGGAGCCTTTATTATTCTCTGTTCTCTTTCACCCGACTCTGTTATTTTCTCATAATTAGAATAGGCAATTGCAGCTTTGGATTTATCAAATAGTTTTAATTGTTCTTCCAATTTATTCGGTAGCCAAACATCATCACTATCCAAAAAGGCGATATAGCGTCCCATAGCATTTTCAATACCGATATTTCGTGGCAATGTAGGAGAACCGGAGGATTCTTTAGTTTTGTAATACTTTATTCTATTATCAATAGCACAATAATTCTGAATTATCGAAGCTGAATTATCACTGGAGCAGTCATCTATAATCAACATTTCCCAATCAGTGTAAGATTGAGAAATTACAGATTCAATTGCTTCTATTATATAGGGAACTGCATTATAGCAAGGAACAATGACTGAAACAAGTGTTGTTCTCATATGCAAAACCTAATTAATGGTTAACACGCAAGCCATTGTTAGCATTATTGACAAAGCGGTTAAATTTTTCATGTACAATATTATCCGAATAGCTCTTCATAAACACTTCATATGAATATTTATTAAAAGTAGTCTGCTTCATATTTAATATCCCCAAAACATAATCTTCACTCGAATTACATAAACCACCTATCTCCCTAAAATCAGCTTCTATCCCCTCAAAAGCTTCCACAGTTCCAAATATACGTTTACCATATCGTAAGGCTTCAATTGTTTTAGTCTTCATTCCAGAGCCTGAGAAAATAGGACATATTACAGCAGACGCATTAATATAAAGTTCATCCAAGTTATCAACAAACCCTTTTAAAACTACATTGGGATATTCATTTGGGAAACACCACTTCTCTAAAGACGTGCAACAAGCACCCGCTACACATAAAGAAATATTCAAATGCCTGCTTACATGTTTAATAAACCACGTTATTCCTTCTATATTCGCAATTTGCCCAGCACCCACAAATAGAATATAAGGATTAGCTATTGAACAGGAAAGCAATTTATTTTCAGGAATCGGTGAATAAGAAATTGGCAATAATAATTCCGGACATCTTTTGTAGTATCTTTTTATACCAATAGCATCTCGCTCATTCAGAGCAATTACGGTATGAGCACGGGATATGGCTAATCGTTCATTAAAATGGATATACTCTTTCATTAATAAGTTAGCGAATGAACGCTGAATGCGGTATTTAATTGTATAATAATCATATTCTACGTTGTGACAGAATACAATCACCTTACATCCCGATTTAGCCAAATCATCAACGTACCTACCATAGTGTGTACCATCTACAAAGCAAAAATCAAAATTCTCTTTTGAGATACCTTTTAATAAATATTTAATCCTCGCTGTATACCCATACCCTCTTCGAAGCAATATATTTATTAAATGACGGCATGCAGAAACCTTAGGTATCTCTAAAATAGCAACATTGCTTTTTCCATACAAGCCCAACAACATTTCCCTGTTTTTCAGAGATACATAAGAACCACCATCACAAATTTTCCTTTGCAGTTCGCGACCGATATAAAGAACTTTCATTAATTATCTTCTTAAATAAAAATATATAGATTTTATCCAACCTCAGTTTTTATAATTTAGCGAATATTTAAAACCGTTTCCTATTAATATATTTGAGTAAGAACGGAATGATAATTAGAATGGAAACTACTACCTGACACAAGACTATTCAATCTAAAAAACGAGAACAAACACAATAAAATAAAGAAAATTATTCTATTTTGCAAAAGTTTCAAATTCGATAATATATAAGCAAAAATAAGCATATCCACACATTCAAAATACCCACACATCCTCATAGCCGCCTCTCTTATCACAGGAAACACAGCACAATAAAAAATAGATGAAAATATATAGATATTAAATAGGCCACGAAAAGTCATATCCGCCTTTACAATATCTCTCATATACATTAAAACAAATACCAGTACAAAGACCTTTTTTATCAGATGTCCTATGATAGCTCTTTCCGTTGTTATGGTAGACCCAAAAGTTTCCCCAGCTTCGGTGGCCTCCATATATGTTTGAATTTTAGTGTATAAAGCATCTCCTAAAAAAGACATGCTTTGAAATATCATGGGACCTACCTTTAGAAATAACAGAGTATTGATTATAAAAAATAACAATATGTATCTATAGCGTATTTTACAATAAAAAACAGGATATAGGACAAATCCTACTAACGCTGATAAATGTAAAGAAGAAGCAAACAAAATGCACAATGCGAATTTCAGCTTAGATTTCTTGACTACAAAGACAATAGAATATAGTACGATTACTACTGCAACAGAACTCCTAACATATCCAATGTCAGCAGCCGTTGTCGAAAAGTATACCATATAGCTAATCAAAGGTAAAGGAGACAACTCCTTTATATAATGGTATACGGCATAAAAAATAAAAGATGCTATTAAAAACTGGAAAAGTGTATATGAATCTGATACATATTTGATAATGGTACTGAATATCACCCAACCATATTCAAATGGAACCTGAAAATCCCAATCAACAATATTTTTAAAATAAGATAAATAAACATCCCAATCTCCACCATATTCCCAACGTATACCGGTTAAAATAAAAGTAAAGAGACATAAAAACAACAGAATCCATACCGATTTTTGTCTATTCACAAATAATGAATAAAGAGACAATAGTACAATAACAAAAAAATATATAAATATTAGCATTGTTGTGGCTATAATGCAAAATTAGCCAATATACATTTCAGATTTTCAACCCCTACCGAAAATGAAAAGAAGCTATTATAAATTGTAGCGATATCATATCGTGAATATTCATCTTTACACAACTTCATTTCATCTATCAATCTGTATAATTCATCATTTGTACTGTACACGTTGAAAAAAACATATTGCTGCATTTTTTCATACCCGCAAGCAGACACTGTATGCACTAAACATGGCAGTCCATACCTCAAAGCATCCATGTTTCTCAACTTTAGTCCACTCCCCATCTTTACAGGATTAAGCAATAAATCCGCTGAAGCTATAATTTTTCCCATATCTTCCGGAGTATCAATAATCTTAAATCCTGTTGTATTTCCAAATTCATCATATAAAGATTTTGGCGGTCTCCTGCCTGCTATGATAATCTGTGTCATAGCATTATTCGCAATATAATATTTCAATACACTTTTTATAGACAATATAGAAAGATACGTTTGCGGGTCTTTTAATGTGCCCATTATCAAAATACTAAAAATACCATTGTTTGCCTTATCTGCAATTTCAACTTTACCCTTATCTCTATATTCATAGCACCCCCAGCATACGATATTGACAGATATAGGTAAAGAATATATTTGTATAAGTGACAACCTATCTTCGTCCGTTATTGTCAAATTCAAATACGAATGCATTAAAGCATTTTGTTCTTTCTTTCTCACCCAAAATGGAAGTATTCCCCACATAGTAGCAATATCTTTATTATCCAAATAATAATGATATTCCACATTAGCATGAAAAGTTACGACTTTTAATCCCTCTTTTACAAAAAAAGGCGCCAAATCACCAGCCACAATACCACCACTAATATAGACAAAGGCATATTTCCTGTTTTTTCCATTATCCTTATACCATTTCTCTACAAAAGGAGAAAAACGGTGTATTCTTCCCATAAACAAGCCTGCTAATTTCTCTAATCCTGAACGTTTCGGAACATACACTATTTCTACTTTATCTTTATAATATTCCGGTATTACAGTTCCTGTAAAAGGAATAATTAAAGTGATGGCATAGCCTAACTCTATAAATGAATCAAGTTGCGCTCTATTTGCATAGGCTCCCCCATTATCTATAAACAAATCAACTTGTGAACAAAAGATTATCGACTTCATAAGTTACACATAATATTCTTACAAACTTGTTATTATACTATATATTTTCTTACAAAAATCCTCATACGTATGTCCTTGCAAAAAAATAGATATTTTATCCCTCATCTGTTTATACTCCTCGTCAGACAGTCCCTGCATCTCTTTTAGCACATCTCTTAGCTCATCCGAGTTACCGGCTTTATAGATACGCCCAAATCCTAATTCTTCAATATCAACACCTATCAATGTGTTATCTGACATAATAACAGGTATTCTCATACATAATGCATCAACAAAGGAAGTTAATCCGGCCAATACTGGAATATCCGTTGTGCCATAATCTACAATAGGAATTATAACAAAACGACTTTGAAGATAGTATTCCATTAATTCCGATTCATTAATTTCATTTTTGACAGAAGATTTATTTCCAATCATAAGACACCGGGCATCCGCTGGCAAACACTGCTGTAATAAAGAAAAATCACGATGAATCTTCCCGGCGCAGATAAAATCATACTTATGATTATATTGATGATAATAATGAGTATAAAAATCCATATCACCACCCCAAAAGACATATTCAGCAGGAAGTTTTTTATTGTGTGCTTTATTTATATAATCATTTTTGACATCCTCAGATATAAAAATCAATTTATCAATAGTAGAAATGAATAATGCCAATGTCGTCGGATGATGTATTATCGTCACTAATTTATACTTCTTCAATCGCAAAAGTTTGCACAACGAAAAAAATAAAGTGAAATTCGGTACAGCAGAATATATTAAATCATATCTCCAATATTTAAAAAACAAGAGAAAGTTTATCCACAACTTAGTAAAAGATGTTATTCTACAGGACGGAAAAGATGCAAAAGTTACATCATATTCTTTCCGCAATGCATCTGCACCCCATAAATGTTGACGTGGATATTTAAACTCATCGCATAAAAAAAGAACCGATGAGCTATTTGCATAATCATTTATATACAATATTTTCTTATCCTTTTTCATAAGTATCATTCAATAATAATGCCATCACGTTTCATGTAAGGATGAAATAATTCCGTTAGTTCATGCAAGTCTTCTTTATCAACAATCCTTCCTAAAATAAACGATATATTACTTACATACTTAGCTATAAATGTTTTCCAAACTTTTCTTTTTACGATAGAATCCCCGACAAAAACAATCGGCCGATGTAATATTCTTAATTTGTGATGATAACAATAAAAAGGTAATAATATTTCTCCCAAAAAACCATATATTCGCTTCTGATAGGAATAAGGAGAAAGTCTCACCCATTTTTCCAACTCCTCTAACAACGGAAAAAGCCAACCGGAATACTCGCAAAGTAATTCACGCTTACATAGGAACATATTGCAAGGAATCCAATGATTTACATTTCTTATATAATCTTTCCATGAAGTATAATATTCCGGAGTCATTTTCTGAATAACCTTTGTCAGTATCAGCATATCTTCAATGGGGTGCATCTTATTATAAAAACTAAATACCGAGCAATTAATAGGTATTGGCTGTGGTAAAACTACATCATACTTTTCAAAGAGTTTTACATCCGGATAACTGATTATTTTATCCATGATATCCGGAGTAACTGTAGCCAATCCACTTTTACTAAAATCAAAATATCTCCGATAATGACATAAACCAATATAATCAACTTTTTTCAGATTCTTCCATGCCCAATACAAGGCTGTAAGTTCGCAATAACTCAGATTTTTATAACTTATATTCTCTCCGCTATCATCCCCTTGAAATCCAAGATTGGCTGTCGCATTTACTTTACCTACCTGAATCGGCATGTATATACTGTCGTTACGTACGTAGTCCTCTTTATGTGAGCAAACCAAGATTTTTGTAGTAGTTGCCATACTTTCCCTACTATATATGAAACAAATTAAGTTTATCAATCATAATCTTCCATGACAATGCTTTTCTATTATAGGTAGAATAAACATTTATATTCTTCTTGCCTGTTATTATATCAGACAATGTGCCAGATAAAGTATCGCTATCATCTTGAGGTATTTCGACAACATATTTCCCCTTCGCATGACCCCAATTATATCAATTACAAATTGAATGTCAGAATTTTCTCTACAATCTGATGCATATCATAATACTGATATTCAGCCAAACGGCCGCCAAATATCACATTCTTCTCTTGGCTGGCCAATGCTTTATATTGTTGATACAATCGACTGTTTCTCTCGTCATTTACCGGATAATAAGGTTCCATCCCCTCTTTCCATTCCATAGAGTATTCTTTTGAAATAACCGTTTTAGGACAAGCATCAACTTCCAAACCAAACATCTCAAAATGCTTATGTTCTATTATGCGGGTATAAGGAACTGATTTATCAGTATAGTTTATAACTGCATTTCCTTGATAATTTGTACAATCATGTATTTCTTCTTCAAAACATACAGTTCTATATTCAAGTTTACCAAAGCAATAATTATAGAATTCGTCTATTTTCCCAGTAAATACAATTTTTTCGGCCATATTTTCCCAGTAGATACGATTTGAGAAAAAATCTGTATTCAAATTTACATCAACTTTATAAAGCAGATTTTTAATGAAAATATTATAGCCTCCAATTGGTATACCTTGATATTTATCATTAAAATAATTATTATCAAATACTAAACGAACAGGCAATCGTTTTATTATAAAAGCCGGCAAGTCGGTACAAGAACGCCCCCATTGCTTCTCTGTATATCCTTTAATTAATTTCTCATAAATGTCATTTCCTATCAATGACAATGCTTGTTCTTCCAAATTTCGCGGAGTGGATATACCTTCACCACGCATTTTTTCTATTGCAGAATTCCGTTGCTCATTTATTTTCATCAGTGCTTCATTTGGAGTTTTCACTCCCCACATCTGATAGAAAGTATTCATATTGAAAGGAAGATTATAAAGTTTTCCTTTATAATTAGCAACAGGAGAATTTGTATAGCGATTAAACTCAACGATAGAATTCACAAAACTCCAAACATCCTTATTTGATGTATGAAAAATATGTGCACCATATTTATGCACATTGATACCTTCTATATTCTCACAATACAAATTTCCACCAACATGAGGGCGTTTATCTATTACGAGAACTCTTTTACCTGCCAATTTTGCTTTATAGGCAAACATTGAGCCAAATAATCCTGCGCCAATGATCAAATAATCGTATTGAAACATAACAAAATATTAATTATGCGTTTATTACACACTTATTTAGAATAGAAAGAGAGATGTTGTATCTGTTTCTTTCGAAAAGTTTTCCAAACTTTTCTCATTAGATTATGAACCCATAACATCCGTAATGGAACAAAAAGACAAGCTATTTTCCAATATAAATTCACACTACTTTCGAACCTTCTATATTTTATAAACTCAATAAAATTTATATCAGAATAATAGTCATACCATTTTCTCTGCAAAGTGCCTTCACTATATAAAAGCAATTCTTGCATATTTCTAATTCTATACCCTATATATTCTTTATGGAGTTCTTTTATCATCCCCTTGTCGCGATAAAAATCAAATATCACTTGCTCACTAAGAAAATGGTCTTCCAATAATTTCCGACTACGTGCCACAAATGTAGAAGAATTAGAATTATACTTCACATAATGATAAAATGCCTGAGGAATATGTACTATCTTCTCTGCGTAGTAAAGTAAAAAACTCACTAAAATCAAATCTTCTCTATAATTAATATTCTCAACACATTTCAAATTTTTATCTATGAATAATTTGCGACGTACTAATTGCAGCCATAAAGAATCCGGAAATCCCGACTTACCAAATAAACTTTTTATACGTTCCAAACGACTCTCAGGAACACAACTCAAACAATATATTTCATGATCCTTAAAAGAGCACCAATGATCTGCAACCACAATATCAGCATCCTCTTCAACAGCTTTTGAATACATTTTCTCTAACATATCCAACTCACAATAATCATCGCTATCAATATAAATTATGTACTTTCCTGATGCAGCACATAAACCCATATTACGAGTTGAAGCTATCCCTTGATTACTTTTATGATAAAGTAACTTAAATAATATTTCCCCTTTATAGTCTGCTACCATTTTCTCTACAATCTTCATGCTGTCATCAGGTGTGCAATCATCAATAATGATACACTCCACCCCTTCTGTATAAGTCTGATTTATTATAGAAAGTATACAACGTTCTATATATTTTTCAACATTATAGACTGGAATAATAACGGATACATTCATCTTATTTTTTATTTATCAATAGTAATTTCAATCTCATAATATAGGAACAAGAGGCTTTATCAAAACACATAAAAAGAACCAAACTGAATATAGTATATAGCACAAAAAGCCTCAAAGCATAAAACAACCATTCTGTATATGTATTTATCGTATCAAAGAATAACTTATCAGCTAACCATGAAACGCAAATACACGAAATTGCAATTAGGAGTAAATATTTAGAAATACGAATCAAATATTCTCTGACATTGTCTTTAAACCCATATTTATAAAGGAAAAAAGGTTTCCAAATACAAACAATCAACAGAAGACTGATAACAACTCCCGATAAAATTCCCGGCAAACCATAAAAATATCCTAAAAGAATGGATAGTCCCAAATTTAATATAGCTTCGGTTATCGGTGCCCAAACATCTTGAAATAAACCATAGGCAGACAAGAAGATTTCATTTGTTCGAGAGAGACTTATGAAAGTAATAACTATCAATATTATAAAGGCCTGCCGCTCCATAACAAATTCTTTCCCTATCCAAAGAATTATAAATGCGTCTCCTAACTTATAAATGCAAAAAGAGATGACCGATGCAAACCATATCCTTAATGAGGTCAATTCCCAAAAAACAGATTTTATACGAAACTTATCACCTTCTGCTACCAAATTGCCCACACTTGCACCTACACTATTGAATAAAGCATTCATCAGCAATGATATTCCTGTAACAATAAACATATAATTACCATAGATAGCAACCAAAGTCAGCGAGGTATAAGCATAGATAATCAAGGGGCTGGTTTGATAGAGAACGAAAGCGCTGATTTGATGAAAAAAAACTTGCTTTGTTTTACCGATAATTTCAGGATACTTCTGTCGCAATTGCCTGCCATTATGTACTATTGTCTTTAGCCAAGGGTATTCTTTCTTTAATAGTTTGTGTAATAAAATAGCTGTAACCACAGAAACCATAAACTCCAAAGCCAACCAAAAAATATATCCATTGCTCAAATAATAAATGACCACTGTCTGTAAAAGGACCTTTATTACTTTTAATCCTTGTACATTTAGCGTTATCTTATACTCTTTCTGATCGGCAGTCAACACTATCTGCCGATAATTGACAAAATAGCCAAGCAGAGCACTAATCAAAAATATAATAAATGCGCCGTACGTATACCACATCGGAACTTCCGCTTTCTCGAAGATAAGCGGAAAAAAGCACATCAGCACGCAGGCACTGGCTATGACGATGTAAGCTACCCGCCGATAGAGCCACCCTTGCACGGAAACAATCTCGTTGATGGCTTGCGTGTCCCTCTCAAAAATTGGTTTGTAAAGGGTGAAAGCGATGGCACCGCCAATGCCCAGCTCCGCCAGGTTCAGAAAGCCGATAAGGTTCTGTGCAGTGGTGTTTAGTCCGAGCACTTCCGCCCCCAAATAGTCTAAAAAAACCTTACGGGAGAAAAACTGGAGAACTAAATTGATGAAATAAAAAGCAAGGGCTACCTTAGCATTCTTGAAGCTCTTGGCAGTCCGGGAAAGTTCAGACACGTAAAAAGTTATTATTTATCTGCCCGTAGGCAATTTTATGGAATAATAGTCTATAACAGACCATTCGTTTTGCAACCAGATTATTTCCATCCCATACGTTCCTTTTAAATAGCCTTTACCTGCTCATACGGAATACACCTACCCGCTTCGCATCCGAAACGGCAAACTCAGCCAACCGCTGCATCAAGTCCACGGGAATGGATGCAATGAAATCATCTATACTACGGGGTGACGCTTCGTACATCATGGCAGCCTCATTCACTACCTGGCTTTCCGGCTCCTGCTGTTTATATGGTTTGGATTTATCCATTATCTCCTATTTTGCTTCAAAGATACACTGAATTATGGTACTTCCTAATAGAAGAAACTTTATCTCGTAACATTTCAAAATTTCTTTCCGAACGCAATATTCATAAACGTCATAAAAAGTATCTTGGTATCAAAGCCCCAGGAACGATGCTCCAAATAGAATAAATCATAACGCAAACGACGAATCATTTTTTCCAAAGTATCGGTATAGCCATTGTAAAGTGTAGCATACGAAGTGACTCCCGGACGAATCTGGAATAAATAACGATAACGGGGATCTACCTCCATAATCTGGTCTATAAAGAACTTACGTTCGGGACGGGGGCCGATAAAGGCCATATCACCGCAGAATACATTCCAGAGCTGGGGAAGTTCGTCCAGATGATGGTCACGAAGAAACCTGCCGACTTTCGTCATACGAGGGTCTTCAGCACCGGCATAGAGGGCAGGGCCATACTTCTCCGCGTCCAACTTCATGCTGCGGAACTTATAGATATTAAAGGGGCGACCGAATCTGCCGATACGCTCCTGCTTGAAAATGGCAGGACCACCATCTTCACGTTTCACAGCAATATAGCAAATCAAAAATAGAGGAGAAAAAACAATAAGCGCGCCAAGGGCAAGAAAACAATCACCTATACGCTTCACATTGCGCTCGAAAGCATTCATTCCGTCGGGGATAAAATGGTCATCTTTCTCAATTGGTTCCATAAAATTAAAAAGTCTTAGTTTAGATAGTCGAATAGTTTAGGTTGATGAGTGAAATTATTCTATCACTTCATAGGGATATTGGTTTTCTTCAAAGCTCTTTAGCTCTTCTATTATATCCACTTGTTCCAAAGTCAAATCCGCCTTATTCCAAGTGGCAATAATGTCATGAGCTTGCCTTGCCAGTTCTTCATCATAAACTTCGCTATAACAATAGACAAGAAGTTGAACTTTGAGCAAAGATGCAGGCAGTTTAGGAAGAACTTCCCAACTACGGTCCAATACCTGCTGAATGTATTGCTGCTTATGACCATTATCATAAATGGTAGCGGCAAAAGCAGCTAAAAGACCGAGGCAAAGCTCAGCTTCAGACTCTACAGTCTTGCCGCGAGTGCCATAAAGCTCCAGTGCCTGCTCGTAAACTTCACGGTTCAAACGTGTAAATTCGTCTACATAGATAGGGCTCCCGTCAAGCCCGTAAGTGAGAAGACGATGGGCTAAGGAAAATAATGAATCCATTGATTTGTGAATTATGATTTGTGAATTATAATACTTAGAAAAAAGAGAATTACTCTTTTATGGGTTCTACCAGAGAAGGCGGAATAAAGGTAGTAGCTACGGCCATGACACCCTCGATATTAACTACTACACGACGGTCATGGCGAATACGGACAAACTCGCCGATTACTCCCTCAAAGACACCACCGGTAATACGTACTTTCTGCCCCTTAACCAAATGCAATTCGGCCGGCTCTACATAAAGAACCGCTTCGTCACAATTGCCTGCCACCAGAATAAAACTACGCATTTGCGCCTCGGGAATTACAACCGGACGGCAATGCTCGCGATTCATAATAAAACGTATAGGCATAGACGGTTCGAGTTTATCTTTCAAAACATCTATACGTTTACGGGTGGAGTAAACAAAAACGAGATTGTGAATAGCCGGAAGCAGTTTACGGACGCGTTTCCCCGATTTCATGATATATTCATAGCGCATCGGAATGAAGTTCTCAATATTCTCGGCATCCAGAATTGCTTTCAACGCTAATTCGCGGCTATAAGAAACACGAATCGCAAACCAACATTTATCTACGTCATTTTCAGTAGATAATTGTCTACCGGGTTTACATTGTATCTCAGAAGATTTATTTGTTGATAAACGGGGCATTAATCTGTGATAATCGCAAGATTGGGAATAACATGAAGCCTTGTGAAAAGGGTGTTCTTTAGGGACACCGGAGTAGCGTAGTACCTACCGATCAAGTCATGTAATGCAGTTATTTCCAATAGTTTAGTTAGCATCCATATTGTTTTAGAACTTCCTACCATCACGGAAAAAGAAGTAGAAAAACAGTTATGTTAGTTATTAGCTTACAAAAAGCTGAAAACGAATAGTCTAAAAAGAAAAAGCATCTTTTAGACGTTCGTTTATTGTGCACAAAGATACAACCTATTTCTCAAACGGGCAAAATGTTTAATAAGAATATTTCCAAACAGGAGCTCTTATTTAGATAAATATCTTTAAACCAGTTCATTATCTACACTTAAAAAGACCCCATTATTACTTTATTATTTATATAAATAATGCTTTAAAAAATCCTCCTAAAAAGAGTGTCTTTTAAACGAACGTCTAAAAAACACTTCCCCCTTCCAGGTATAGCAAATTAATTACCAGCCCATTACCTCTCCACACGCCTCTACCAAAGAAAATACATAACTCAATTTGTTTGTGTATATCACCGATAAAAACTACTTTCGGCATCGATTATTTTTTCATCATTAATTATTATAGGGCATAAAAACAAAGAAGACGATGAAAAAAGTTATAGAGAACAACAAACTAAAAAAAACAAAAGTGTAAGTAAAGCATTTAGTAAATCAACAATAAATCAAGGCATTAAGAAAAAGCGGGGAGCCAAGCCCGGAGCTCCCATCACAGGTATAAAAGAACATCGGGAAATCATTGAAAAAGCCTTTCTGGAAATGTATCTGAAAGAATATTTGGAAGTGGCTCCCACAGCCGGAATAACCACTTTAGCAAAGTTCCTTTTTGAGAAAAAACTATTCTTAACCAAGAGTAATAAACCCATAGCAACCAATACTATCAGAGGCGAACTTACCGATTTGCTAAAGGATATGAACTGCGCAAATCCCAGAGGAAAACAGAACAAGAAATAAGTAAAAAAACGCCCGTAATTAATGATGAACAACCTATCAGGAAAGGCTCTACCTTTGCCAACTATTAGTAAGGATTAAGCCACACTGCAAGGATGCTGTTTCTTCCTCAAGAGAAGCAGCATCTTTCTTTTTTCCACTACTTGAACCCCACTGAATATTACCTGTTTTTTAAATCTACAAAATTAAATGATGATGAACCGAAAAAAGCCCGCTTCACTTCACGAAGCCATTCGCAATCTATGGAAAATCCGTATCATGCTGGAAAAGAATTACACGGAAAACTGCGCCACATGGATGGCAAAACGTATTGAAAGTCTCATAGACCACATGCAATACGGACATGCGCTCATTGCCTATCATAGGCAGGACGGAACATTCAGACTCGTCAGGGCAACACTGCTTCCCTACAAAAACATGTTCAGACAAGACTATGACATCGCAAGAGTTACAACTACCATTGCATATTGGGAGATCGAACAACAAGCATGGAGAACTTTCCAACTTGAGAATTTCCTTGAATGGAGCCCCGTATGTTGATTATTAATCACTCAAAAATTAAAACAAACTATGGCAATGAATTATGGGGGAATCATGTATTTCCCATTGAATGTGAATTTCTTTGATGACGCACCGATAGAACTCGTAGAAGCCAAATGCGGACTGGCAGGAATTACCGCCGTAATAAAACTACTGTGCAAGATGTACAAAGAGAAAGGCTATTATCTGTTGTGGGACAAAGAGCAATGCACGCTCTTTGCCCATAAAACAGGCATTGAAGAAACAAACATGGAAAAGATAATCTGTATCCTCATAGACAAAGGATTTTTTGACCGTAAGTATTACGAAGAACAATACGTGCTGACGTCCGCCACCATCCAAAAGGTATGGCTGGAAGCTACCAAACGGAGAAAAAGGGACTTAAACACCCTACCCTATTTATTGGAAAGCTGCATACAGGACGAAGAAAACAGTATACCAAACAAAGAATATTGCATGCAGCCTGTAAACATTTCATCCCAAAATGCAGACATTTCCGAACAAAGTAAAGTAAAGCAAATAAAAGCAGAAACAGAAGAAGGGAGTTCCGACGAGCATTCTCTTCTGCCTGTACCGGGATATGCCTACAACAAGCAAACGCATAATTATGACGGATTGATATTCACCCTACGGCAAATGAAAATCACAAAAAACGAAGAAGTGAATGCCATTTTGCGCCTGTCCGACTATGGAAGGCTGAAAGGTTACGTATGGCAAGTGATACACAACACGCGCTGGAGTGAAATTGTAGCCAAGGGGAAATACCTCATCGCCGCATTAGTCAAAGAGAAGAAAAAGACAGGGAATTAATATCCGGAAATTAAAGAAAAAACAGCAAAAAAATGAAGTTAACATCATTGGCCGCATGATGTTAACTTCATTGCAACTACGATGTTAACTAACTGCATGGCACACAGTTAACTTCATCGCAGCAATACTATCAACTCTTACACGTAAGTCTCAAGCAGTTTCACTCTCCCGCCTTCCGGCACGATTGTTACTTCCTGAACAGCAGCAGGCAAAAGCACCGTTTCCCCCGCACGCAGAGTTATTTCGTTCTGATTGTCATCCGTCAGACGGCAAGCACCTTCCACGCAAATAAAAATAACGAATGAGTCCAGTTCCGAATAGTCACAAGTGATTTCTTCCGTCATATCATACACGGAAGTAGTGAAGTAAGGACTTGCTACCATTTCAACGGGCTCATTCTGGATACGCTCGTATTCCGTACGGAAATCGTCTTGCACATCGGAAAAATTAATGGCATCCATCGCCTGGCTGGTATGCAAATCACGGGATTTACCATCCTTATCTTTGCGATTGTAATCGAAGATACGATAAGTTATATCGGAAGTCTGTTGAATTTCCGCAACAAATGCTCCGGCTCCGATACCATGTACGCGACCGGCAGGTACATAAAACACATCCCCCGGTTCTATTGTGCAAGTCTGAAGTACTTCGGCAAACGTTCCGTTGTGCACTCTGTCTTTATACTCCTTCGGAGTTATCTCCTCGGAAAAACCGGAAATCAGTTTCGCGCCTTTGTCCGCGGCAATCACATACCACATCTCGTTTTTACCGAAACTGTTATGACGCTTCTTGGCAAGTTCGTCACCCGGATGCACCTGAATGGATAAATCCAATTTGGCATCAATAAATTTTATCAATAGCGGGAATTTACTTCCAAACCGCGCATAGTTTGCTTCACCCACCAACTCGTCTTTATATTTACGAACCATTTCGGGCAAAGTATACCCTTTGTCCGCACCATTGGCTACTACCGATTCACTACCTTCTACCGCTGAAACTTCCCAACTCTCACCTACATTCGGCAGAGTTTCATCCAAGTGTTTGAATGGGATAATCTTGTCGCCACCCCAAAGTGTCTGTTTCAGGATAGGCTCAAATTTTAGAGGATACATTCGTTGTTTTTAATTAGTACAATTCAATACTGTTACAATACTTTTTCAGATTAACGCGACAAACATACAAAAAATATCAATTTGTATTCTAATTGTTAAACGCTAAACTTTCATAAAATGTTCTCTACATTTCTTCTCAATTACTTGGGGGAACAAAAGAATTTCTCTTTATTTGCAAGAAAATTAAATAATACCATGAATATGATAGACACTGCTCCAACAGAAAGTAATTTGTCCGGTTTGGACAGAAAAAACTTTCAGAAGAATATAAACAGCAAGAAAACAGATTTATATATCCTCAAAAACGCTTTGGGCATGGAAGTGGCGGTAACCAACTACGGTTGTGCAATTCTTTCGATTATGGTGCCCGACAAAAACGGAAAATATGCCAATGTTATTTTAGGCCATGACAGTATAGAGCATGTAATCAACAGTCCCGAACCTTTCTTAAGTACCACGGTAGGCCGTTACGGTAACCGAATTGCCAATGGAAAATTCACTTTATACGGCGAGGAGCATCAATTGACCGTTAACAACGGCCCCAATTCACTGCACGGCGGACCAACCGGCTTTCACGCCCGTGTATGGGATGCGGTTCAGCCCAATGAATCGACCGTCATTTTCAATTACACATCCGCCGACGGCGAAGAGGGCTTTCCCGGAACTTTGGAAGTAGAAATGACTTATCGTCTAGAAGATGAGACAAACGCCCTGGTTATAGAATACCGGGCTACAACCGATAAAGCTACTGTTGTTAATTTAACCAATCACGGTTTCTTCAACCTCGCAGGTATTTCCAATCCCTCGCCTACCGTTCTGAATAACATCCTCACTATCAACGCCGATTTTTACGTTCCTATCGATGAAGTGTCCATTCCCACCGGAGAGATTCTGAAAGTGGAAGGTACTCCTATGGATTTCCGTACTCCTCACGCCATCGGCGAGCGTATCGATGATAAATTCCAACAATTGGTAAACGGAGCCGGATATGACCATTGCTATGTATTGAATAAAACGGAAAGCGGTGAATTAAGCCTCGCCGCCACTTGCACAGAGCCCGTAAGCGGACGTACGATGGAAGTGTATACCACAGAAAACGGCGTGCAGCTCTATACAGGAAACTGGCTGGGTGGATTTGCAGGCTCTCATGGAGCAACTTTCCCCGCAAGAAGCGCCGTGTGCTTTGAAGCGCAATGTTTCCCCGATACTCCCAACAAGGCGCATTTCCCATCGGCAGTATTGCTTCCCGGAGACGAATATCAGCAAATTACCATCTATAAATTCGGTGTACAAGAATAGCGCATCAATGAAATAACTAACCTAATTATAAACTTATAAATTTTTCAAAACCATGACACAACAAAAACAGAACGGGAACATCGTTGCCATCATCGTAATGATTTTCTTGTTTGGTATGATTTCATTCGTAACAAACCTGGCTTCACCGATGGGTGACATTTTGAAATTTCAATTTGGCGTACCCAACTGGATGGGCACTCTCGGCGTATTTGCCAACTTCATCGCCTATGCTGTAATGGGATATCCGGCAGGCAATATGCTGCAAAAAATGGGATATAAGAAAACGGCTCTCATTGCCATTACGATAGGATTCGTAGGAGTAGGTATCCAGACGCTTTCCGGTGTGGCCGGCAGCTTCGGTATTTACTTGTTGGGGGCATTCATTGCAGGTTTTTCCATGTGTTTGCTCAATACGGTAGTAAACCCTATGCTTAACTCCCTTGGCGGCGGTGGAAACAAAGGCAACCAGCTTATCCAGCTCGGCGGCTCATTCAACTCATTGGCAGGAACTTCCGTAATCATCCTGACCGGTATTCTGATACCTTCCATTACCAATGCCAAAATCAGCGACGTATTCCCTCTGATGTACGCAGCTTTGGCTATATTCGCATTCGCATTCATCGTTATCTTCTTCTCCACCATACCTGAAAAAGAAAAAGCAGAGGTAAAAACCGATTCCACTCATTCTCAATACGGACCTCTGTCATTCCGCCACTTCATATTCGGCGCCATCGGTATCTTTGTTTATGTGGGAATAGAGGTGGGAGTACCCAACGTATTGAACAAATGGTTACAAAATCCGGATTTGGATGTATTGGGTGTAAATGGAGCAGGAGCAGAAGCCATTGCAGGTTCCGTTACCGCTACATACTGGTTGCTGATGTTGGTAGGCCGTCTTATCGGCGCAAGTATCGGTAGCAAGATTTCAGCCAAAGCGATGTTGGGAACGGCTTCTGCCATAGGAATTATCCTGGTTATCTCCGCCATGTTCGCGCCAACAGACTCAATGGTAAATATGCCGGTATTCAAAAACAGTTCCGAAGGAATGTTCGGACTCGTACATGTGCCTGTCAATGCGATGTTCCTTGCGTTAGTCGGACTTTGTACATCCATCATGTGGGGTGGAATCTTCAACCTTGCCGTAGAAGGATTAGGTAAATATACGGAAAAAGCTTCCGGAATCTTCATGGTTCTTGTTTGCGGCGGTGGTATCCTGCCTCTATTGCAAAACGCCATTGTTGACTGGAATGACGGAATCGGCTACCTCACAAGTTATTGGCTGATTGTAGTGGCCCTCGCCTATCTGCTTTATTATGCACTGATAGGTTGCAAGAACGTAAACAAGGATATTAAAGTTGATTGATAGATAAATACAGGTAATTAGATTTATTCACCTTAAAAAACAATATCATGGATATAGAATACGTAAGAAGCCGTTTCATCAAGCATTTTGACGGAACAACAGGAGCTGTTTATGCTTCTCCGGGTCGCATCAACTTAATCGGTGAGCATACCGACTATAACGGTGGTTTTGTATTCCCCGGAGCAATCGACAAAGGTATGATTGCAGAAGTGAAACCCAATGGCACAAACACAGTCAAAGCTTATTCCATTGATTTGAAAGATTATGTGGAATTCGGTCTGAACGAAGAAGACGCTCCCCGCGCCAGCTGGGCAAGATATATTTTCGGTGTATGCCGCGAAATGATTAAACGCGGTGTAGAAGTGAAAGGATTCAATACCGCTTTTGCAGGCGATGTGCCTTTGGGTGCAGGTATGTCCTCTTCCGCTGCATTGGAAAGTACTTATGCTTATGCATTGAACGACCTGTTCGGCGACAATAAAATCGACAAATTCGAATTGGCTAAAATAGGTCAGGCTACGGAACACAACTACTGCGGCGTTAACTGTGGCATCATGGACCAGTTTGCTTCCGTATTCGGTAAAAAAGGCAGCCTTATCCGTCTGGATTGCCGCTCGCTGGAATATCAGTACTTCCCGTTCGAGCCGAAAGGCTACCGCTTGGTACTGGTAGACTCCGTAGTAAAACACGAACTTGCTTCGTCCGCATACAACAAGCGTCGTCAAAGCTGCGAGGCTGCCGTTGCCGCTATCCAGAAAAAACACCCGCATGTGGAATTCCTGCGTGACTGCAACATGGAAATGCTCGAAGAAGCCAAAGCCGAAATCAGCGCGGAAGACTTTATGCGCGCAGAATACGTGATTGAAGAAATCCAACGCGTGCTCGATGTTTGCGATGCTTTGGAAAAAGGCGATTACGAAACGGTAGGCCAGAAGATGTACGAAACACATCATGGCATGAGTAAACTGTATGAAGTAAGCTGCGAAGAACTCGACTTCCTGAATGACCTTGCTTTTGATTGCGGCGTAACCGGTTCGCGTGTTATGGGCGGCGGCTTCGGCGGTTGCACCATCAACCTCGTTAAAGAAGAACTGTACAGCACCTTTATCGAAAGAGCCAAAGAGGAATTCAAGAAGAAATTCAACAGAAGCCCGAAGGTTTACGATGTCGTAATCAGCGACGGTGCACGCAGATTAGAATAAACAAATCAAAAAGCGATAAAGCGATAGGGTGATAAAGTGGTTTTCCACAGTATCACCCTATTTTTGTCGCTTGCATCCATCCTGCTACTTTATCACTATACGCCCTTTTTTATGCAGTGCAACAGTTTCCAAAGAGCGTACCCCACATTTTAACAATAAAACGTTGATGTAAATAACAAGCGGAAAGTTATTGTACATCCGCCGGAAGCACAAGCCCGAAAGGCCGTAGGAAAAATTATTACTTCCTTACGGATAACAGGCCTTAATTCCTTTTAAAACCCCGGCAAAGTGAAATCAGTACCTCTCAAAGAGATAAAAATCAATAAAGAAGTTCTGAAAATAAAACTCCCCGCCCAATCGGTTGTTACCCTTGAGTTACAGTAAATCAACCGCAAAGACTTATTGTAATTAAAACAAGAAGCGGGTGACGGGTGCAAGAAAAAAGAGCGACTTTCTATGTTGCGGATTAGACATAAAGAGTTATCTTTGTCCTGTTAAAATTAACAAGCAAGAAATCAACCCGCTTAAAGAGTATTCAAATTATAATTATTTTAATAATATGAACGACAAGAAACTTATGAACCTTGCAGCGGACAACATCCGTATCCTTGCTGCTTCTATGGTCGAAAAAGCCAACTCCGGACATCCCGGTGGCGCTATGGGTGGTGCCGACTTTGTGAATGTACTCTTCTCCGAGTTCTTAGTATACGATCCTGAGAATCCCGCCTGGGAAGGTCGCGACCGCTTCTTCCTTGACCCGGGACACATGTCACCGATGCTTTATTCCACATTGGCGCTGGCAGGCAAGTTCACGCTGGATGAGCTGAAAGAGTTCCGTCAATGGGGCAGCCCCACTCCGGGACATCCCGAACGCGACATCATGCACGGCATTGAAAACACCTCCGGCCCGTTGGGACAAGGACACACCTTTGCCGTCGGAGCAGCCATCGCCGCCAAGTTCATGAAGGCTCGTTTTGAAGAAGTAATGAACCAGACTATTTACGCATATATCTCCGACGGTGGTATTCAGGAAGAAATTTCACAGGGCGCAGGCCGTATTGCCGGTGCGCTGGGTCTGGACAACCTCATCATGTTCTATGACGCCAACGACATCCAGCTTTCCACCGAAACGAAAGATGTAACCATCGAAGATACCGCCAAGAAATACGAGGCATGGGGCTGGAAAGTCATCAAAATCGACGGTAACGACGCAGATGCCATCCGCGGTGCACTCAACGAAGCTAAAGCCGAGGCAGAGCGTCCTACACTGATTATCGGCCATACCGTTATGGGTAAAGGCGCGCGCAAGGCGGACGGCAGCAGCTATGAAGCCAACTGCGCTACCCACGGCGCTCCTTTAGGCGGCGACGCTTACGTAAACACAATCAAGAATCTGGGTGGTAACCCGGAAAATCCGTTCACAGTCTTCCCGGAAGTGGCCGAACTTTACGCTAAACGCGCTGCCGAATTGAAGAGCATCATGGCAAAGAAATATGCAGTCAAAGCCGCATGGGCAAAAGCCAATCCTGAAAAAGCGGCCAAACTGGAACTGTTCTTCTCCGGCAAGGCTCCCGAAGTGAACTGGGCTGCTATCGAGCAGAAAGCCAACGTGGCTACACGTGCCGCATCGGCCACCGTGCTCGGCGCTCTTGCCACTCAGGTAGAGAACATGGTTGTCGCTTCCGCCGACTTGTCCAACTCCGACAAGACCGACGGTTTCTTGAAAAAGACTCACGCCTTTAAGAAAGGCGATTTCAGCGGCGCATTCTTCCAGGCAGGCGTATCGGAACTGACAATGGCATGCTGCTGTATCGGTATGGCGCTGCACGGCGGTATCATCCCCGCTTGCGGAACATTCTTCGTATTCTCCGACTATATGAAGCCTGCCGTACGTATGGCTGCCCTGATGGAAATTCCCGTAAAATTCATCTGGACACACGACGCATTCCGCGTAGGAGAAGACGGTCCTACTCACGAACCGGTAGAACAGGAAGCACAAATCCGCCTGATGGAAAAACTGAAGAACCACAAGGGACATAACTCTATGCTGGTACTTCGTCCCGCCGATGCGGAAGAAACAACCATAGCATGGAAACTCGCAATGGATAATATGTCTACTCCGACAGCTTTGATATTCTCCCGCCAGAACATCGTCAACCTGCCCGCAGGCAACGATTACAGTCAGGCGGCCAAAGGCGCTTACATCGTAGCAGGCTCGGACGAGAATCCGGACATCACCCTCGTCGCTTCAGGTTCCGAAGTGGCTACGCTGGTGGCAGGTGCGGAACTGCTACGTAAAGACGGTATCAAACTGCGTATCGTATCCGCTCCGTCCGAAGGACTGTTCCGCAGTCAGGCTCCGGGCTATCAGGAAAGCATTATTCCGGCAGACGCAAAAGTATTCGGTCTGACCGCCGGCCTGCCCGTTACGCTGGAAGGCTTGGTAGGTGCCCACGGTAAGGTTTGGGGACTGGAATCGTTCGGTTTCTCCGCTCCTTACAAAGTATTGGACGAAAAACTGGGCTTTACGGCAGAGAACGTATACAAGCAGGTAAAAGCAATGATTTAATAAACAGGCGATAAAACGGTAAGGTGATAAAACGATGAAACTGTCACCTGCCGTTTTATCACTTATCACTCTATCACTTTATTTTTATATGAAAACTATTGGACTTTGTTCCGACCACGCCGGATTCGAACTGAAAGAGTACGTTCGCGGTTGGCTGGAAGTAAAAGGCTGGCCTTACAAAGATTACGGAACCTACTCCGCCGAGAGTTGCGATTATCCCGACTTCGCCCACCAATTGGCACAAGCTGTCGAGGCAGGCGAATGTTATCCGGGAATTGCCATCTGCGGTAGCGGAAACGGCATCAACATGACACTCAACAAACATCAAGGCGTTCGTGCCGCCCTTTGCTGGACTGCGGAAATCGCTCATCTGGCACGCCAGCATAATGATGCCAATGTCCTTGTCATGCCGGGTCGTTTCATCGGCACGGAAGAGGCGGATATGATTATGACCGAATTCTTCAACACCGCGTTTGAGGGTGGACGTCACCAACGGAGAATAGACAAGATACCGGTACAAGGATAATCTCCGGAATAAGGGAAGCCCTTAACCTGTTATTTTCATCTCGCGAGACGGAATTATTCATCCCGTGAAATGAAAAAAATCATCCTGTGAGACGATTTATTTCCTCTCACAGGATGATTTTTTTCATCTTAGGGGACGGATTTCCTATTATTCTTAAATCATAATAAAGTCTTCTGAATCCCTAAGATTTACCGATAGAAAGATTTTTATATCAATGATGTATATCCAAAGATTGTTTTCTGTAAAAGGAAAAGTAATGTAACATATAAAACACGATATGAAACATCAGGAATACCTGTTGTTACGTACAATCATGGAATAGAATCAAATAATTCACTGTTTATGCCGAGGATGGCTTACCTTTGCCATTAGAAAAACGAATCGTGATTAACCATTTTACTTGTAAACCATGAAAAAGATTTTTTTATCATTCTGTCTCTCATTCATCAGCCTTATGGCTTTCTCGGCAGACCGATTTATAGTATTTAAACCGGACGGCGACTGTTTCCCGTTAGCAACCGATGGGAAGCCTTGTCCCATTATCATCGATGCTGATGAAGAACCGGGAGTAAAAATGGCCGTAGACAACCTGCAACAGGATATCTTCAGCGTATGCGGAACTAAACCCGAGATTAGTACACACGCAAATAGCCGATATGCCGTTTTAGTCGGAACATACCGGTCTCCGCTGATACAACGCCTTTTGTCTTCCGGCAAATTAGAGAAAAAAGAATTGGAAGGCAAGAGAGAAAAGTATCTCCTGCAGACCGTATTTTCTCCTTGCGACGGAGTGGAAAAAGCACTTGTCATTGCCGGCAGCGACAAACGCGGAGCTATCTACGGCATTTACGAACTATCCGGACAAATAGGCGTATCCCCCTGGTATTGGTGGGCGGACGTACCTGTACACAAACACAAACATATCTATATAAAACCGGGTATATATACAGACGGTGAACCTAAAGTAGAGTACCGTGGTATTTTCATTAACGACGAGTGGCCGTGCATGGGAAACTGGGCAAAAGAAAAATTCGGCGACTTCAACAGCACATTTTATAAGCATGTTTTCGAATTGGTATTACGTTTGAAGGGTAATTTTATGTGGCCTGCAATGTGGGGAAGCGCTTTTTATGACGATGACCCGCAGAACGGCGTATTGGCCCACACCATGGGAGTCGTGATGGGAACTTCTCATCACGAGCCTATGGCCTTGGCGCAACAAGATTGGAAACGGCGCGGCAAAGGAGCATGGGACTATACACAAAACAAGAAAGGTCTCAATGATTTCTGGACTTACGGCATAGAACGCGCCAAAAACTGGGAATCCGTAATCACCATAGGAATGCGCGGCGACGGCGATGAACCGATGAGCGAAGGCGCCAATATCTCATTATTGGAGAATATAGTGAAAGATCAGCGCGAAATCATTGAGAAAGTGACAGGTAAAAAGGCTGATAAAACGCCACAGGTATGGGCGCTTTATAAAGAAGTGCAAGACTATTATGACAAAGGAATGCGTGTTCCGGACGACGTTACCCTGCTGTTGTGCGATGACAACTGGGGCAATGTACGAAAACTGCCACGCCCGGATGAGAAGCCGCGTACCGGCGGATACGGCATGTACTACCATTTCGACTATGTGGGCGCCCCCCGAAATTCCAAATGGATTAACATCAACCCCATTCCCCGTATCTGGGAGCAAATGCATCTGACTTACGAATATGGCGTACGCAAGTTATGGATAGTCAACGTAGGTGATTTGAAACCTATGGAATACCCCATCACCTTCTTCCTGGACATGGCATGGAACCCCGACAAATTCAATGCCCAAAACCTGCAACAGCATGCAGAAGAATTCTGCGCCCGGCAATTCGGCCGCACATATGCCAAAGAAGCGGCACGCATTCTTTCTCTTTATGCCAAATACAACCGCCGGGTCACTCCCGAAATGCTGAATGCCAAAACGTACAGCTTCAATTACGGCGAATGGGAACGTGTCGTCAATGAATACAATACGTTGGCGCTGGATGCGCACAACCTCGGTTTCTTGTTGCCATCAGAATACAGAAACGCTTACGACCAGCTTATTTCGTTCCCGGTTCAAGCATGTTCAAACCTATATAATATGTATTATGCCCAAGCCAAGAACCAAGCGTTGGCAGCCAAAAAAGATCCGGAAGCAAATTACTGGGCGGATAAAGTGGCATCCTGCTTTCAACGCGACTCCATCTTGACCGATTATTATCATAAGACAATAGCCGACGGAAAGTGGAATCACCTTATGAGCCAGATTCATATCGGCTATACTTCCTGGAACAATCCGGAAAAACGAACCATGCCCAAAATAACCCGTGTACCCGAACGTTCCGTTCCTTATACGTTTAAAGAAACGAAAGGATATGTATCTATCGAAGCCGGGCACTTCACACGCGCCGTCAGTGAAGGTAAAACCACATGGAGCATCATTCCCGGATTCGGAAAGACACTATCGGGCATCACCACCCTTCCCGTCACCCTGACACCGGAGAAGATGTATCTGGAGTATGACATAGAAATGGAAAAGACCGGAAACGTACGGGTAGAACTCTTACTTGCTCCTACCCTGAACTTCAACGAGAACAAAGGATTGAGTTATGCAGTCAGTTTTGACGGCGGGAAAGAGCAAATCATCAATTTCAACGGTCATTATACCGGAGAGTTGGGCAAATGGCAGTCCAATCCGATTATCGAATCCCGCTCAATCCATCAATTAACTAAAAAAGGCATGCACACGTTGCGTATCCGTCCGTTGAATCCGGGTATCGTTATCGAAAAGATTCTGATTCACGCAGGCGGACTGAAACCGAGTTATCTGGGTGCGCCGGAAACGCTGAAACCTCTCTGAATCTCCAATGTATCATAGAGGGAACCATTTCAGTCAATTATTACACACTTTCAATCAAAAACTAACCTTTGTCATTTGGAGAGTTTTCCTACTTTTGTCAACGTAATCTAATTACCATTTAAGAACATAAAAGAAAAACGCATGAAGAAAGTAATCGGAATCATCTCCCTGCTTCTATCGGTAACTTTGGCAACTGCCAATCCGATAGATTTTGACAAAGCTTTCAAGGAAAGCGCCAACATCGAAAAACAAATCAAGAGGACGTCTTTCCCCGACCGCACCTATCTCATCACAGATTTTGGCGCAAAGCCCGATACGCCGGATGAACCTTGTCATGAGGCTATCAACCAGGCCATCGTAACATGCAGCCTGAACGGTGGCGGAACAGTCGTAGTACCCAAAGGGACTTTCCATACCGGCCCTGTCACCTTAAAGAGCAATGTGAATTTTCATGTGGAAGAAGGTGCCGTATTGAAATTCTCCACCGACCAAAGCCTTTACTTTCCCGCCGTCATTACCCGCTGGGAAGGTTTGGACTGCTATAATGCCCGTCCGCTGATATATGCGTACGGCGAAACCAACATCGCCATTACCGGTAAAGGTACAATTGACGGACAAGGTTCCAATGAAACCTGGTGGTCTATGTGCGGCGCTCCACGCTACGGCTGGAAAGAAGGGATGGTTGCCCAACGCAACGGCGGACGCGAACGTCTGTTGATGTATGGCGAGACCTCTACTCCCATATACAAACGCATCATGAAGCCCGAAGACGGTATGCGCCCGCAACTCATCAACCTCTATTCCTGCAATACAGTATTAATAGAAGATGTAACCCTGCTGAACTCTCCGTTCTGGGTTATCCACCCGTTGTTTTGCGAAAGCCTCATCGTACGTGGTGTACACGTTTTCAACCGTGGTCCCAACGGAGACGGCTGCGACCCGGAATCTTGCAAAAACGTGCTGATAGAAAACTGTACTTTCGATACGGGTGACGACTGTATAGCTATTAAATCCGGACGTAACCAAGACGGCCGCAAATGGAACATCCCCAGCGAGAATATCATAGTACGCGGCTGTTTCATGAAAAACGGTCATGGCGGTGTAGTCATCGGCAGCGAAATATCCGGTGGTTACCGTAACCTGTTCGTAGAGAACTGCCGCATGGACAGTCCGGATTTGGATCGCGTAATCCGCATCAAGACCAGTACTTGCCGAGGCGGACTGATAGAGAATGTATTTGTGCGTAACGTCACTGTCGGCCAGTGTCGCGAAGCCGTACTCCGCATCAATCTGCAATACGAAAACCGTGAAAAGTGTAACCGTGGCTATGCTCCTACCGTACGCAACGTACACCTCAAAAATGTAACCTGCGAAAAGAGTAAGCTCGGTGTCCTCATCATCGGACTCGACGATGATAAACACGTTTATAACGTAAGTGTGGAAGACTCCCGCTTTAACAATGTGGAAAAAGGCGGTAATCAAATAAAAGGAGCAAAAGACATTACGTTCAAGAATTTATATATAAACGGAGAACTTGTAAAGTAAGACAACCACATTTTCATATAGTTCAGCCCGGAACCTTTACATTGTGACAAAAAGCAATAAAGATTCCGGGCTATTTATTCCCCTTGTTTTCTTATTTTTAGCAAATAAGTTGCATATTGTCTTTAAATAAAAACTATCTTTGTACTTCAATAATCCGGAACTCAGAATGATATGGAGCAATTAAATACCATAAAAGAGCTTATCAATCAGGGAAATGTAGAGCAGGCTATCCTCCAGCTTGACGAAATACTTCAAACCGATTTTCCCGAAAAAGACGAAGCCTATTACCTCCGGGGGAATGCTTACCGCAAGCAGAGCAACTGGCAGCAGGCGCTGAATAACTACCAATATGCCATTGACCTCAATCCGGACAGTCCCGCCCGGCAAGCCCGCAACATGGTGATGGATATTCTGAACTTCTTTCATAAGGATATGTACAATCAATAAATAAAAGAACGTAAATTATGGCAAAAATCAAAGGAGCAATCGTAGTAGACACCGAACGTTGCAAAGGCTGCAACCTGTGTGCCGTGGCTTGTCCGCTCAATGTAATAGCCCTCACCAAAGAGGTGAATGTAAAAGGGTATAACTATGCCCACCAGATATTGGAAGATACCTGTAACGGATGCAGTTCTTGCGCAACCGTATGTCCGGACGGATGTATCTCGGTTTATAAAGTAAAAGTAGAATAAATAAGAAGAATATGGCAGAAGAAGTTGTATTAATGAAAGGAAACGAAGCCATCGCCCACGCAGCCATTCGCTGTGGTGCCGACGGATACTTCGGCTATCCTATTACTCCCCAATCGGAAGTATTGGAAACACTTGCCGAACTGAAACCCTGGGAAACCACCGGCATGGTAGTACTCCAGGCAGAAAGTGAAGTGGCAGCTATTAATATGGTATACGGTGGCGCCGGAAGCGGAAAAATGGTAATGACCTCTTCATCCAGCCCCGGCGTCAGCCTCAAGCAGGAAGGAATTTCCTACATTGCAGGAGCCGAATTGCCGTGCCTGATTGTAAACGTGATGCGCGGCGGTCCCGGCCTCGGAACCATTCAGCCGAGTCAGGCCGACTATTTCCAGACCGTAAAAGGCGGCGGTCACGGTGACTATCGTCTCATCGCCCTTGCCCCTGCTTCCGTGCAGGAAATGGCGGACTTCGTAAGTTTGGGTTTTGAACTTGCCTTCAAGTACCGTAACCCGGCTATCATCCTTGCCGACGGTGTAATCGGTCAGATGATGGAAAAAGTAGTGCTCCCCGTACAGAAGCCTCGCCGTACGGATGCCGAAGTTATCGAGCAATGCCCGTGGGCCACTACCGGCAGAACCAACGGCCGCAAGCCCAATGTCATTACCTCTCTGGAACTGAAACCGGAAGAAATGGAGAAAAACAATATCCGTTTCCAAGCCAAATACAAAGAAATCGAAGAAAACGAAGTACGTTTCGAAGAGATTCACTGCGACGATGCCGAATACCTGATTGTAGCGTTCGGCTCTATGGCACGTATCGGCCAGAAGGCCATGGAACTGGCTCGTGAAGAGGGTATCAAAGTCGGAATGCTTCGTCCTATCACCCTGTGGCCGTTCCCGACCAAAGCCATTGCCGCCTATGCCGACAAAGTAAAAGGTATGCTGGTCACCGAGTTGAATGCAGGACAGATGATTGAGGATGTCCGCCTGGCCGTAAACGGAAAAGTGAAAGTGGAACATTTCGGACGCCTCGGCGGTATCGTCCCCGATCCGGATGAGATTGTTACGGCACTTGCCAAATTAAAAAATGAGAATTGAGAAGTAAGAAATCTCAGTAACTCTATTTGTATTTTTTAATTTTTAATTCTCAATTTAAGAAATGAATCCTGATAAAATAAGAAACGTACTGAATATTCTCTTCATGGTACTTGCTCTGGCAGCCATCATCGTATATTTCGTGGCAAAAGACGACTTCAAGCTGTTTATATACGTTTGCGGCGCTGCCATATTCGTCAAGCTCATGGAGTTTTTCATACGGTTCACCAACAGATAAGGAGAAGTGATTATGACAAAAGAAGATATTATCAAACCTGAGAACCTGGTTGCCAAGAAACCGACTCTGATGAACGATAATCCCATGCATTACTGCCCGGGATGCAGCCACGGTGTGGTTCATAAACTGATTGCCGAAGTAATCGAAGAAATGGGACTGGAAGATAAAGCCGTAGGTATCTCCCCTGTGGGATGCGCCGTATTTATCTACAACTATATAGATATCGATTGGCAGGAAGCCGCTCACGGACGTGCTCCCGCACTTGCCACCGCTATCAAGCGCCTGTGGCCGGACCGTCTGGTATTTACCTACCAGGGCGACGGTGATTTGGCCTGTATCGGTACCGCCGAAACAATCCATGCGCTGAACCGCGGCGAGAATATAACCATTGTTTTCATCAACAACGCCATTTACGGTATGACCGGCGGACAAATGGCTCCTACTACCCTTGTGGGCATGAAGACCTCTACCAGCCCCTACGGACGCGACGTGCATTTGCACGGTTATCCTCTGAAGATAGCCGACATTGCCGCCCAACTGGAAGGTACGGCTTACGTCACCCGCCAAAGTGTGGAAACCGTTCCCGCCATCCGCAAGGCGAAGAAAGCTATCCGCAAGGCATTCGAGAACTCCATGGCAGGCAAAGGCTCCAACCTCGTAGAGATTGTTTCCACCTGTAACTCCGGCTGGAAAATGTCTCCGGAAAAATCAAACAAATGGATGCAGGAGAATATGTTCCCCTTCTATCCGTTAGGTGACTTGAAAGATAAATAATGATGCTAAAAACAGAAGAACAATGAAAGAAGAAATCATTATAGCAGGCTTCGGCGGACAAGGTGTATTGTCCATGGGCAAGATTTTGGCATACTCCGGACTGATGGAAGGCAAAGAGGTTACCTGGATGCCGGCATACGGCCCGGAACAACGCGGAGGTACGGCAAACGTAACCGTGATTGTAAGTGACGAGAAAATCTCCTCACCTATTCTGAGCAAATACGACGCGGCTATCATTCTGAACCAACCCTCGCTGGAGAAGTTCGAGAGTAAGGTAAAGTCCGGCGGCGTACTTATCTACGACGGCTACGGCATTATCAACCCGCCCACACGTAAGGATATCCACATTTACCGCATCGACGCTATGGATGCCGCCAATGAGATGAACAACGCCAAAGCATTCAACATGATTGTACTGGGCGGTCTGTTGAAGATTGCTCCGATCGTGACTTTGGAAAACGTTATCAAGGGATTGAAAAAGACACTCCCCGAACGTCATCACCACCTGATACCGATGAATGAAGAGGCCATCAAGCGTGGTATGGAGCTGATTAAAGAGGTATAAAGTACCTAAACTATAAACGGATGATGCTTTCTTAAAGGAAACATCATCCGTTTTTTCTTACCCGCCTATTCGGGGAGTTTTATAATAATAGTCAAGTCTGATACGTTAATGGCCAACATCAGTTATAAGGACAAACTCCCGTATCACGCATCTTGCATCTGGAGTTTGTAATCTTACATATTCCTCTTCCGTTAATTACATCATCTGTCAGATTATCGCAAGTCACTTTATACTTGTCCTTACCACCTGTATTGCCGGTAGCCGCAAGCACTACATAAAGAATAAGAAGCGCGATCGCCACAAATATCAATATCCAGGTAATGGTGAAAACGGCATACGTAGTCAATATCATATAACCCCACCGCCACATCAGTCGCTTCCTGTCCTCGGGTACCGCGCTACGTATTTGATACAAAGCGTAACCAATCAATGCAAGGGCGGAAATCCCCACCAGCCAGCCAATCATATCCTGGCTATCCGAACCGAGCCACTGCGAAAAGACCGCGACAACGCCCAGTACGGCACCTACCCAGTAATAACCCTTTGACTCCGGCACGACATCCACTCCCGACATTTCGTACAAACGGTTGGGAACAAAATTACTCCATTTGGTGAATGACAAGATTACCGCAACAAAAGACAAAACGACAAGTACCAATAATCCGCCGCACAGCGCAGCAAGATTTACCGCTATGTCATAAAAAAGACGCCAGGTTTCCGCTTTCTTATTTTCCGCCCGGCCGCAACTCAGAATACGGCGTACAATGCGCCAAACGGGATAGACCAGGGTCAACGCCACACATATCCCCGCAACCCAATAAAGCTGCGTATCCGCAGGAGTCTCGTCCATAAAAAGCAATGCGCCGGAAAGCAAACCCGCCATCATCATCATAAAACCCAGCACACCTGTTATAATCAATGTACGAAGAGAACGGAAGCTGAATGAAGAGACAATCTCCGTACCCGCTTTCTTATTGAACCAACTTTTTATCTTACCGAACCTCAAAAACAAGAGGCATGAAAAAACAAAGCCGCACAACCCTAATATTTGGGAAAGTAAAGCCAACAATACGATTAAAATTTCCATATTACTTCATTCTATTATTCGTAATAAGTAATGCTACGTTCCGCAATACCATAAGGCTGCCCGTTAAGGGTTATCACCATGCGTGTCCAGTTGCCCCGGTCGTCTGTTTCCGTATAGTCATAGGAAACTTCATTATCATCGGACGATACGCAGGTTTCCAACCAGCCTTTTTCATTATAGGTGTACTCTTTAACGGTCAGGTATTCATCCATCTCACTGTAAGCGGATTCTTTAAGTACGCGTCCCCGAGCGTCTTTCACTACATAATCACGTTCCGTATCTCCATGCTCTATGCGATTACCGTCCGCATACTCTATCTTTGAGGCATCCGCCGGATACTCATTGGTAATCTTATCACCGTCTATATACATATCTTCGATTGTATTCGCCAAATTACCGCCCTGATAGATATACTTACGGTCGGTAACCATTTCACCGTTCCGGAAGAGTTTCTCGTTGCTGACATTTCCGTCTTGGTAATCATAGACTGTGATGTACTTAACGGCATCCACCACGCTTATTACAGAGTCGAGTTGTCCGGCTGCGCTATAAATCCGGGTATCTTCTTGCGGAAAAAAATCCGTCTCCCGATAAACGTCCGGTTTGCCGTTCTTTACTATTTTATCGCCTTGCGCCTTCGCGTTGTAAATCAAGGTCTGAACCTTATGTACCTTACCGTTCAGTCCTTCCCGGCCCGTACTATTTCCGTTTTGTGTAGATACGCCACCGCAAGCGGTCAGCGCAATGGCTGCCGCCGTCATTAAAAGTCTGTTCATATTTGCCTGCTTTTTTTATTAAGTAACCGTACGTTTAGAAGCCATAGGCTTGTTTACGTATCGCCATATAGTCTTTCTCCGCCAGAAACACAATCTTGGCAAACTCCGTAAAGTCGTAAGTATGGCAGTTAATGTAAACGGGAGCGCCTTCACTATGGCAGGGCACACCGGCTTGAATCATCTGTCCGGGAGCATACTCGGCCTTCAAGGAACTGTTATAAGAATTACTGTTGAAAGGGTTCAACTGTCCGAGTTCAATCAAATGGTCATTGGCTTTCATCAAGGCGAAATACAGACGGGTGTCTTTCAACGGATATTCGCCTTCGGCGCATTTACGTTTGGTTTCGCGTACTACAATATCCCGTTTGGGAGTTACCGTAACCCGTACAATTATACTGCCAGCCTCTCTGCCGGCATGATATTCCGCCACTTTAGCACCTGTTACCTGAAAGTCGGGATATACGTCTCCGGTACAAACGATTTCGCGTCCCACGAGTTTCTCACCCTCTTCCGCCGCCTTCTGATAACTCCTGGCCGCATATTCATCAAACTCTTTCAGTTTCTTTTGATAACGGTCTAAATCATCCTCTTTGCGCAAGCTTTCATCCAACGCTTTTTTCTTAGCTGCCACCTCTACGAATATGGCGGGTACACGCCCCAAAGGCGTATCACTACTTGCGGCCGAACCCGAAGCGGCACCACCGCACGCTGACAACACAACCAGTCCGCAGAACATTGCGGACAAAGTTATAACCGTAAACTTTTTCATCATATCAAACTATTTTAAATGAGTAATGTCGTCAGCATTTACGGATAGGGATAATCCCTTTGGAGATAGCCGTCATAATCAGGTCTGCCACATTCCGGGCATCCAATTTATCCATCAGATGGCGCCGGTGTGTATCGACCGTATTGGTAGAGACACAAAGTTCCTGGGCTATCTCCTGCGTATTCTTACCCTCGGAGATGCGTTTCAGCACATCGAGTTCACGCAAGGTCAGCTCTTCACGCCGCCCTTCGTCCGAACGCTTCATCTGTGCGCGCACATGCTCGGCATAAGGGCAATAGTACGTTTCGCCATCCAGCACACGGCGAATGGCTTCGGCTATTTTTGTAGAATCAATGGATTTAAACAGAATACCGTCTACCGAGCACTGTATCAAGTTCTTGATAAACCAGATTTCCTCGTGCATGGTATTCACAATGATACGCGCTTGCGGGTCTTTCTCCCGTATTCGCACAATGATATCCATCCCTGATATGTCGGGCAACTCCATATCCAACACGAAAAGATTGAAACGTTGAGATGCGATAAGAAGCAAAGCCTCTTGTCCCGACGATGCAGTACATACGTTTTTTATTTCCGGTAACGAACATTCCACTATCCGCTTCAAACCTTGAAGCACCAAATCATGGTCATCCACCAACAAAATGCGTATATCTCTTTCTTTCATCAACCTATCTTTGTGTTCTAAATTATGTTGCAAAGAAATAGCATTTATTAATATGCGGCATCATCAAAAATAGTGATTTTACTCTCCGGCATAACGGTTTTCTATTAAATGGATAATGGTATTTCAAGCCTGAACTTTTGGCTTCCGTCCTGAATATTTACAGTAAACAAACCGCCGACGGTCTTCGCGCGTTCTTGGATGGTAGTAAGCCCGATACCCTTTGCCTGCACCTCACTACCACGATAGTTTTTACCGTTGTCCGAAACTTGCAGAGTCAGCAGTCTCCGTTTCAATGTGAGGATCACATCTATCTCCGTAGCTCCGGAATGCTTCAGGATATTGGACAGTAATTCCTGCATGATACGGTACACCTCATAAGACACTTCTTCGGGTACTTGGCTCCACTGCGTTTCTTCACTCTCTTTACTGAATGCGAGTTGTACGGATGCAGGCAGGACAAGCCGTTCCACATAAGCCTCTATCGTCTCGGCAAGAGTGGCAGACCGGAACTTAGGCGGCATCAATTCGTGGGAAATACAACGGACATCGCTACGTACCTGTTCCAGCAAAGCCAGGAGTTCTTGTTTCGACTCGTCTGTGGGCTGCATGCATTGCATATTCATGCCAATGCCAAGCAGGTCGTTACATACGCCGTCGTGCAACTCCTTGGCAAGGCGCGTACGTTCACGCTCCAATCCCTCTATATAACTTTGGGCAAGTTTCAATTCTTCCTCTTTCTTAATGCGCTTACGGCGGAAAACATAATAAAGCAGAAAGAGTATCAATATAAAGACCACGACAACGGTTGCCATAATCCACCGCATGGTCTGCGCTTTCTGTTCCAACTGAACTTGATTCAAACGGACTATTTCAAGCTCCTTTTCCCTGGTATCGTATTTCACGGTCAGGTCGGACAGCTCTTTGCTGATATGCTCCGAATGCAGACTGTCACACACCCGGTAAGCCATATCGTAGTAATACATGGAGTTTTCGGGTTCCTGCAGGTCGCGATAGTTGCGCGCCATCATCAAATACAGTTTGTCCATAGGCAGATGCAATCCGGCTCCGCGATACTTCAACAATTTCTTCTGAATATTCAGGCTCTCGCGATACCTGCCTTGAGACATATAGATTAGGAACTGTTCTTCCAAGAATCCGAATACTTCCGTTGACTCCTCAGGTAATTGCGGTATGACGGCTTCCGCTTTTTCCATATATACGTCCACCGAATCACGATTGCCCAACGCCTTAAACATCTCAAGCATCACCGTATAGGCTTTCAGCACATATCTGGGTTTCTTCTGCCGGATGCCTTCCGTCACTACGGCACGCAACATGCCTATTCCCTCGTCATGACGCCTTTGCAGAAAGTAAATGCTGCCACAGGAATAGTTGGCATATAATATCATATCCAAATCCTGACTTTTTGCCGCCGCCTCAACAGCACGTTTACCATAAGCGATTCCCTCATCCAAACGACTTTGATTGGCATACAAAAGGGCAATACCGCACAAAACCTGCGCCTGCTCGGAATAGTATTCGCGCCCTTCAAGTAAGTCCAAAGCCTCGTTATAATAAATAAGCGCGGAGTCCAGTCTTTCTTTTTGGCGACAGACCACTCCAAGGTTGGCACTGACCGTTGCCCAAAGAGCAGTATCCCTCTGGCGAGCCGCTTCATCGTGAGCCATCGAAAAATAATGAAACGCCTTATCCAGATTACCCGAAGAGAAATAAGCGTCGCCTAAATTACATAGCAACGACGCATACAAAGGGGAGTTCTTGGTCTGCAAAATTTCCAACCCTTTTTCTGCATAATAACGGCAACTATCCACCGAACGGTTCGAGTAATATTCACTCAACTCGCTGTATGCAGCGGCAATGCTGTCTTTGTTATTCAATTTCCCGGCACTGATAAGTTTTGCCTGATATTTTTCTAATTCCGCATCCTGGGCATACAAAAAAGGAGTAATGGCAAATACTCCCAAAAGAATAAACAGTGTTTTCATATAACGAATGGATTTTATCAAGCTGTCAACAATCAATTATAAAGCCAATACACATAATCAGATTGTACTATCTGTGCAAATATAAAAAACTCGGAACATACGACACTTCTGTTTACAAGAAAAAGAAGCAAAAAAGACTGAATTCCGTAAGCGAATAATTTTTTATTGTATCTTTGCGCCTAATTATGAGACGAATCGTACTGACATATATATTTCTATCTATTATAGGTATCTTGGGCGCCGTGGCGCAGACGACTCCTTTCAACCGTATGGATCCTACAACGGGACGCGACCAGTTCGGCAATCAGGTAGACCCCAACACGCTGCCGGATAACTTGGAAGACAGCACCAATACGGAAATCCAAAGTATTCCGCCCAAACTTTATATGTGGCGTCTGAGTGAGACCCTGGGTGACCGTACCATTATTCCCGCCGATACCGCCAATCTGAATTTCCAAAACACCAACCTGGTGGAAGGCATGTACGGACATTACAATTATTTGGGTAACCTGGGCTCTCCCCGCCTTTCACGTATCTTCTTCGAACGCAGAGATAATGAGCCGACCATCTTCATGGAACCTTTTTCCAGCTTCTTTGTCCGTCCCGATGAAGTAAAATTCACCAATAGTAACGTACCTTTCACCAACCTTACTTATTATAAAGCGGGAAACAAAGTCAACGGTGAAGAACGTTTCAAATCTTATTTCTCGGTAAATGCCAACAAACGCCTGGCTTTCGGCTTCAACATCGACTACCTGTACGGACGGGGATACTACCAGAATCAGTCCACATCAAACTTCAATGCCGGAATATTTGCCAGCTATATCGGCAATAAATACCAGATGCAGGCGGTGTACAACAACTTCATTATGAAAATGAACGAAAACGGTGGTATTCAGGACGACCGTTACATCACACGTCCGGAAGATATGGCGGAAGGCAAGAAAGAATACGAGTCTACCACCATCCCCGTTAATTTGGAACAGACGGCAAATAAAAACAAAGATTTCTATGTATATCTGACACACCGTTACCGGCTTGGTTTTACACGTGAGACAACAACCGTAGAAGATGCCAAAACTCCCGGTATAGCGGCGGCCAACGATAGCATACCTCTGCCCAAGGATACGATTATAACCGAAGAGTTCGTTCCCGTCACCAGTTTCATACATACCATAAAGGTAGAACGGGCGCGCCACAAGTTCTCATCCGCCAAAGAAACGGAAGGACAATATCCCAATGCTTATTTCGATGAAGTGGCCAGCCGGGACTCAACTACGGCTTTTAGTGTAAAGAACGTATTCGGCCTCGCCTTGCTCGAAGGTTTCAACAAATATGCCAAAGCCGGACTGACAGCCTACATATCACATAAATTCAGCCGTTATGAATTAATGGATACATTGTCGCGCACCCGTTTTGACGAACAGGAGATATTCGTAGGCGGTGAACTTGCCAAACGTCAGGGCAAAACGTTGCACTACAACGTAAACGGTGAAATAGGCATTATGGACAAGGCGCTCGGACAATTCCGTGTCAATGCCGACCTCGATTTGAATTTCCGCTTTTGGAAAGATACCGTGAATTTCTATGCAAGAGGTTATGTAAGCAATACGCTGCCCTCTTTCTATATGCGTCATTACCATTCCAACCATTATTATTGGGACAATGAGAATATGAATAAGGAGTTCCGTACGCGTGTGGAAGGCGAATTGAATATAGACCGCTGGAAAACGAACCTGCGTGCCGGCGTAGAAAATATAAAGAACTACACTTATTTCAACCAAAGCGCGATGCCTGCACAAGAAAGCGGTAACATACAGGTACTCTCCGCCACTCTGAAACAAGATTTTCGTTTAGGCATCCTGCACCTGGATAATGAAGTGACCTGGCAGAAATCGAGCAATGAAACGGTACTGCCTCTGCCGCAACTCTCCTTATATCATAATCTGTATCTGCTTGCCAAAATAGCCAAGAAAGTACTAACCGTACAGCTTGGAGCGGACGTTCGGTATTTCACTAAATATAATGCGCCCGCCTATACTCCCGCCATCCAGCAGTTCCATCTTCAGGCGGCAGACGACCAGGTGGAGATTGGCGGTTATCCGATTGTAAACGTATACGCCAATCTGCATCTGAAACGGACGCGTATCTTTGCCATGATGTACCACGTCAATGCAGGAATGGGTAAAGGCAATTACTTCCTGGTACCGCACTACCCTATCAACCCTCGCTTGTTCAAGATTGGCGTTTCATGGAATTTCTATGACTAATACCGTTCTTTTATATGAAAAAGACCAAACTATTGAAGTATATCATTTTGGGAGCAGTAGCTGCACTTGTCGCCACATTCCTGCTGCCCAAGAAAGAAATCCGTAAAGGACATCCGCGTGATTATGCCGAAATAGTAGCGGACGGTACTCTCCGCGCGGCTACGGAATATAATTCCATCAGTTTTTATGTGGACGGAGACACTCTGTCCGGATTTCATTATGAATTGATAGAGGCTTTTGCCCGCGACCACGGTTTGAAGGTCGCCATTACTCCCGAAATGAGTTTTAATGAACGTCTGGAAGGTTTGGCAGACGGTAAGTTTGATGTCATAGCCTATGGCATCTTGGTAACCAGCGAATTAAAGGACTCCTTGCTCCTTACCTCTCCGATAGTCCTGAACAGGCAGGTATTGGTGCAGCGAAAAACAGCCTCTCCCGATGACTCCCTATTTATCAAAAGTCAGCTGGATTTAGCGGGAAAGACGCTGAACGTAGTAAAAGGTTCTCCTTCCATCCTGCGCATCCGTAACTTAGGAAACGAAATCGGCGACACCATCTATATAAAGGAAATAGAGAAATATGGTTCCGAACAACTTATCGCACTCGTTGCGCATGGTGACATTGATTACGCAGTATGCGACGAAAGCATCGCCCGTGCCGCCGCCGACAGCCTGCCGCAAATAGATATAAACACTGCCATCAGCTTTACCCAGTTCTACTCGTGGGGCGTAAGCAAACAATCTCCGGCACTTTTGGATAGCCTGAATACTTGGTTGGAGAAGTTTAAGAAAGGAAAAGAGTACGAGACAATCTACAAGAGATACTACTAAAGAGCGGCAAGCCGATTATTAAGCGTAACCGCTCTATATATACACTTTACGCGTCCTATCCATTATCACGGTTTTCAACCGTTCAATGCTTCAATCTCCCTCAGCCATATCTCCGAAGATGCATCGCTCGGCATTCTCCAATCGCCGCGCGGACTGATGGAAATACTTCCCACTTTAGGGCCGTCCGGCAAACAGGAACGTTTGAACTGCTGGTTAAAGAAGCGGCGGCAGAAAGTCTGCAACCATTTCTTTATGGTTTCTTCATCATAAACGTCCTTAAACGTACGTGCGGCAAGGAAGAAAATCTTGGAAGGACGGAAACCGCAACGAAGGAAATAATAAAGGAAAAAATCGTGCAGTTCATACGGACCTACCAAGTCTTCCGTTATCTGCCTGATATTGCCATTTTCGTCTGCCGGTATCAATTCCGGGCTGATAGGAGTATCTACAATATCCAGTAGTGTAGCCCGGGATGTCTCGTCCATATCATTCTCGGCCACCCACTTCACCAAGTGTTTTACCAATGTTTTGGGAATACTTCCGTTAACGCCGTACATAGACATGTGGTCGCCATTGTATGTAGCCCATCCCAAAGCGAGCTCCGAAAGGTCACCCGTACCGATCACCATTCCCCAAGTCTGGTTGGCTATATCCATCAATATCTGCGTACGTTCACGCGCCTGCGAATTTTCATACACCACATCATGTACGTTTATATCATGGTCTATATCTTTAAAATGCTGTATACAGGCATCCTTTATACTGACTTCGCGCATGGTAACACCCAACGATGTCATCAGGTCGACGGCATTGGTATGCGTACGGTCGGTCGTGCCGAATCCCGGCATAGTCACGCCGATAATCCCTTTACGATCCCAGCCCAGCTTATCAAAAGTTTTCACGCAAACCAACAATGCCAGCGTAGAGTCCAAACCGCCGGATATACCTACCACTGCACTCTTGGCATTGGTATGCACCAACCGCTGCGCCAATCCTGACACTTGTATAGAGAATATCTCCTCACAACGTTCATTCAAAGCAGGGCCTTGAGGAACAAACGGATGAGGGTCAAAAGTACGTGTCAGATTCAAATCTCCGGAATTAACATATTCCGTAGAGATACGTACCGGCACTTCCGGCGCGCAATTAGCGTGACAAGCTGTAAATGTAGTATTTACCCTGCGTTCCGTACGTATATGCTCCACATCAATCTCACTGATAACCACCTGCTCTCCAAAAGAGAAGCGTTCGCTGCTTGCCAGCAACGTACCGTTCTCATAAATCAATCCGTTGCCTGCAAAAACCACATCCGTAGTAGACTCTCCAAAACCGCACGAACTGAACACATATCCCGCAATACAACGAGCTGACTGCTGGCTGATAAGCGAACGGAGATAAGCGTGCTTGCCTATTCCCTCATTATCCGCCGACAGATTGAAAAGGATTTCCGCCCCCTGTAATGACAGAGAAGAACTCGGCGGAATGGGAGCCCATAAGTCTTCACAAATCTCAATACCGAAAGTGGTATCCGCCGTCTCAAAAAGCAGATTTCGCCCCATGGGAACTACTTGTCCGCACAGACGGGCGGTGGTTTCCGATACCTCACGCGCGGAAGTAAACCAACGCTTCTCGTAAAATTCCTTATAATTAGGAAGATAGGTTTTAGGAACGATTCCCAATATCTTGCCTTTCTGTATAACTACCGCAGTATTCAGCAGCACACCGTTCAAGGGTACAGGCATACCGAGAATGGATATTATATCCATCTGACGTGTATTGTTCAAGATTTGTATCAGCCCCATTTCGGCCTCTTCAAGCAGAAGTTGCTGAGCAAAAAGGTCAGCACATGTATATCCGGTAATGCACAACTCCGGAAAGGCTATTATCTGCACTCCTTTCCCATCGGCAATGATTATCTCTTTTTCAATTTGTCCGGCATTGAACTTACAGTCCGCTACCTTGACACGGGGTACAGCCGCCGCTACTTTGACATATCCGTAATTCATAAGAATCCAATTAATATTAGGGCACAAAAATACGGCAATTTATCAATAAACACAAAATAATCAGCTTTTTCGCTTTACACTGTTACAATTCTGTATAAAAAAAATCTCTAATTTCTTTTGGATAAATCAAAGAAGTACCTATCTTTGCAAGAGAATTAAAAATGTAATTGTTACAAGTTTGAATTACAGATGATATGGATGTAATAAAGCGATTGCAAAATCATAATATCAAACCGTCAGTACAGCGCATAGCCATTATGAACTATCTGATGGAGCATTGTACGCATCCCACGGTGGACGAGATTTATACGGCGCTTTCCCCTTCCATTCCTACATTGTCTAAAACAACTGTTTACAACACTTTAAAGTTACTCAGCGAACAAGGTGCTGCACAGACATTGACAATTGACGAACGAAATACCTGCTATGATGCGGATACCACTCCTCACGCCCATTTTTTGTGCAAGCATTGCGGAAAAATATATGATTTGGAATGCAACGCCAACATCAGACAGGTAGAGGACATGGATATGGGCGGGCATGAAGTGCAAGAAATCCATTATTATTATAAAGGTATTTGCAAAAGCTGTTTAGAAAACGAACAATTAACCAAAATAACGAATAACTAATTCAACTAATTAAAATCTGAAGTAAAATGAAAAAGTTTAGATGTACTGTCTGCGGTTACGTATATGAAGGAGACGCAGCTCCTGAGAAATGTCCTTTGTGTAAAGCTCCTGCAAGCAAATTCGTTGAAGTAGAAGAAGCGCAGGAAGGCGGTCCGTTGGTTTTTGCCGACGAGCACGTTATCGGCGTAGCCAAAGGATGTGACGATGAAATGATTAAGGATTTGAACAACCACTTCATGGGTGAATGTACCGAAGTAGGTATGTATCTTGCTATGAGCCGTCAGGCAGACCGTGAAGGTTATCCCGAAGTAGCTGAAGCTTTCAAGCGTTACGCATGGGAAGAAGCAGAACACGCTTCTAAGTTTGCTGAATTGCTGGGCGACTGCGTATGGGATACTAAAACCAACCTCGAAAAGAGAATGAACGCCGAATCAGGCGCTTGCGAAGACAAGAAACGCATCGCTACCCGCGCTAAAGCATTGAATCTGGATGCTATCCATGATACTGTTCATGAAATGGCTAAGGACGAAGCTCGTCACGGTAAAGGTTTCGAAGGCCTGTACAACCGCTATTTCAAGAAATAATCCGAAATACAGATATATGGGAAAGGACTTGCAGAATCTGCAAGTCCTTTTTTATGCACAGAAATCCCCGCTACGGAATCATAGCGGGGATTTCTTCATACCCTAAGGTATTGCAATGAAAGGTTATTTTGCTCTGAAAAACAATGTTTTTTTTAGAAACGCAAGCCCAGTGTCAACAATACTTGACTACGGGTGTTCTTTACTTTCGTTACAGCGGGAGTACCCTGAAGTACTCTATACTCCACTCCGTTTTCCACTTCGCGCTCCATTTCCACGAACGGATAGAAATTCTCTTTATAAGAAGAGAACTTATATGCCAAATCCGCATAGAACATAGAACCACGGTAACCTATACCCAAAGTATAGTTGCTCAACGCCTTTGTATTGGCAAAATCCGTATCGGTCTGAATGGAATTTAAGGGCAGGTCTTTATAAGCATCATTATTAAAAATGGCAGTGCTATAATTATATCCCGCACGCAAAGCAAATTGAGGAATCACCTTATACTCCGCGCCTAAGCGAATCGTACTTACACCTTTCATCATGGGCGTGGTACTGTTTTCGTATTCGAAAAGATCGGAAAAACCGTCATCCGGATTCTTAAACTTCATTGACGAGTAGTCCTCGTATTCATATTCCGCACCCAACGCCCAACTATTGCCTATCGTATATCCCAAACTGACATTGTATGTCCACGGAGTTTGAAGACGGAATTGGCGAATCATATCACCGTTAATCATATCAGGAGTATAAATATCATACTGCTCGATATTTCCACTTACCTCATTACGTACGTCCGCCTGTACCAAAGCGCTTGTCTTATAATCCAAGCTATAGAAAGTAGGAGTATGAACAGCCAAACCTATACGTAACGGAGAATATTCGAACGGGCGGACAATGGCTCCGAATTTAAAATCGAATCCCGAACCCTGTATTCTATTCCAGGAAGTCAGATTATATCCCTGACCGGCGTAATCTCCCGTATAATTCTCATCATAGAAAGTATATTTATTATAATCTATGGCATAAGCTCCGATAGTCAAACCCAGATATACACGGTCGTTTATATTAAAGGAAACATTAAAATCGTATTGTTCGATACCGCCACGTTCTTCCGAACGGAAAGTGGCATCGCCATTCTCATACATCCCATAATAAAAACCGGGCATCTCATAAAGCGGCGTACCGTCGCTGTTCTTTATCTGATTTCCATCTTCATCTTTATATGGCATACCCGTATTATCTGTTGTCAGATTAGAAATCAGCCAACTGTCATAGCCCAAAATGGACAGCCAACCTACATTATCGTCATTATAAGGATGACTTCCCCAGCTTTCGATACCTCTGGCTTGTTCTGCCATTTGGAAGGTTTGGGAGTATGCTCCCAAGTTACCGCCCATTGACATATTCTTATAAAAAGATTTAGCCTTATGGTAATTAAAACCGAAATTCACATAACGCAAGGCTGTGGCATTACCTATCTTTGAAGAGAGTACAAAGCCCGCATTATCAAAGGAAGCCCTTGTTTTATCTGAATTTATTTTACTTCCCATATAGTTACTTTCCGTACCATAAGAAGAAAAACTGAATGACATCATCGCATCATTACTACGGTAAATGCCTATACCCGCAGGGTTTGTCCCGATAGTGGAAATATCACCGCCCAACGCTCCCATGGCACCACCCATACCAACAAAACGCGCCGTTCCATTCAAATCCTTATTCGCTATCTTAGCAGCATCGTACACAGTCTGCGCACTCACCGGGACTGCTGCAGCCAACAGCCCCCAAGCAGCCAAAGTTATTATCTTCTTCATATCCTTTTAATCTTTTTCTATTAATACTATACCTATCTTCTTCTTGAAGAACCGCCACCTCCGCCACCGGACGAACGAGTGGAACCGCCACCGCTACTGCCGCTGGAATAGCTGCGTGAACCGCTACTGCTACCCGAAGAAAAACTCCGGGTTGAAGAATTGTTTTGTACGGGCGTATAAGAACGACGACTGCTGCTTCCCGTAGAATAGTTACGGGGCGCCGATGTGGAACTGCCACGATTATAAGTGGAAGAACTTCCGTTGCTTGAACGCCTTACTCCGGTAGAATTTACACTGCTGCCGCGAGATACGCCTGTAGAAGCAGAGGAACCCACACGTGTACTGCTTGGGCGGGTATATGCGCTACGTCTTGTAGAAGAGGCATCCGTACGTGTAGTTACTCCGCTACGTGTCCCGGATGAACGCGTACCTACCACACGCCTTGTTGTCGTTGCGCCGCTTTGCGCATTCCGTCTGTAAGACGAAGTACCCGAAGAACGGACAGTAGAGCTTGAACCGCCACGAGTCACGCTCGAACCCGACCTGCGGACCGCAGAAGAGGAAGAAGGATTTCTATAACTGCTTGTTCCCGAAGAACGACGGTAGGTATACGTATTGCGCGGGTAATACCCCCCACCCCAGTGTCCGCCACCGGGATAATATCCGGGATGATAATGGTGGTGATGTCCCCACCAACCGCCGCCATACCAGCCGCCCCATCCTACACTCCAGCCAAAGCCCCAGCTTGGACCATACCAACTGTTCCAACCCCAGCCATAATAGGGATAACCACCCCAACCGTAAGAGTTATAGCGCCAATCCCACCACAGGCGGTTGGTAAACGTCGGGAATGCATACGCATACAATCCATCCGTATATACGTTCCAGTCCCATGAGTTCAGGCCATAGACCACATCCCAATAAAGCGGACTGCCGATACTGATGGCATAACGAGGATTGCGGAAACGGATAATACGCGTAGCATATTCATAATCATCTTCCGAACCGTCAAAACCGTTTACCCATTCTCCGTCCAGACCATCATCTTCCTTTTCGTCTACATAAAGCGTATCATTCTCTTGTGAAAAGTCATAGTCTTTAGAATCATAGCGGCGATTATACTCGTCTACATCACGGATATTCCCTTTACGGTCTTTCACTACAATTGTCGTGTTGCCCGGCGACGCATAAACCGTAGTCGGCGCATTCGTCTTTACTACAACCGCATCGGCAGCCGGAGTTTTTTTCTTCTCCGTCTTTTCTTCTTTTTTCTTGGAAGGAACGTAGTAAAGGTCGTCATCTATACTTTGAGCCGAAAGCGCCCATGGAAGGCACAAAGCAAAAAGCGATAAAAAAACAATCTTTTTCATATTCATTTGGTTTACGGGTTTACAATTCCATACTTTTCCACGTCACAAAGATAACGCAGGGATTTACCCCATACAGAAGATTTTCCCCAAAGATTTATAGGGATTTCCCTAAATGCACCTATCTTTGTATCCAAAACAAATATACGCAGAAATAGGTTTCTCTCCTATGTCTGCCTTTTGCATTTAACAAACAATCATATTCCAATGAAATATTTAGAATTTGCTTTTCATACCACTCCTTGTACGGAAGTCGTCAACGATGTTTTATCGGCAGTGTTGGGTGAAGTAGGCTTTGAGAGTTTTGTAGAGGAAGCTGACGGCATCGCGGCCTACATTCAAAAGGATTTATACAGTGAGAATGCCCTCAAAGAAGCTCTTGCCTATTTTCCTCTGCCCGATACACAGGTGGAATATACTTATCAGGAAGCGGAAGACAAAGACTGGAATGAGGAATGGGAGAAGAATTTCTTCCAACCCATTATCATTGGCGACCGCTGTGTCATTCACAGCACCTTTCACCACGACATTCCTCAAGCAGAATACGATATCGTCATTAACCCGCAAATGGCATTCGGTACAGGCCATCATGAAACGACCAGCCTCATTATCGGTGAATTGCTGGACAACAATCTGCAAGGCAAATCCTTGCTTGACATGGGATGCGGAACATCCATTCTCGCCATACTGGCACGTATGCGCGGCGCCGTACCCTGTACAGCTATCGACATAGACGAATGGTGCGTACGCAACTCACTCGAGAACATAGAATTAAACGGTGTAGACCGCATTTCCGTTTTTCAAGGAGACGCTTCCGCACTGAAAGGCAAAGGACCTTTTGATGTAATTATCGCCAACATCAACCGTAATATCCTGCTGAACGACATGAAGCAATATGTTAGCTGCATGCACCCGGGTTCGGAACTATACATGAGCGGTTTTTATGTGGACGACATCCCTGTAATACAAGCCGAAGCGGAACGTAACGGACTGCATTTCGTACATCATAAGGAGAAGAATCGTTGGGCTGCGGTAAAGTTTGTATCATAACAAACAGGTAAACGGGAGAAAGCGGAAAGTTAACTTCAGAAGCCTCATGATGTTAACTAAGCAGATGTAAGGAAGTTAACTTAGTAAACGATAACAAGTTAACTTCTTGCATCCATGAAGTTAACTATCGCAAAGTCATGCCAAGCAATTCTTCTAATGTACCGTTAAATACATTCAAATCGACTTCTTCTTCAATACCGGGGACATCACCCACATCGGTGTGCTGCCAGAAATGCCATTTACCCTCGTATTTTACAGAATCGACGTAATAGTGGGCTATCCAGTAAGGATAAGAATTAAATATGGAATCGTTGAGGTAACGTTTCTTGAATTTGTAAGAAGTGTAAAGAATCGGCTTTACGCCATAATGCGCCTCTACCCTGTCGAGCCATGTTTTAACGGCAAGTTTTAGTTCTTGCGGTGACTTCTTTCCCGTAGTTTCCACATCAAGAACAGGCGGAAGATCCCCCTTTGACAATTGTACGGTGCTAATAAAGAAATCAGCCTGCTTATGCGCATCCGTCTTAGGCAGAAAATAGTGATAAGCCCCCCGGATAAAACCGTGTTTCCGTGCCTGACCAAAATTCTCGGTAAAGTTCTCATCGCCATAATCACCGCCTTCGGTGGCTTTCATAAAGATAAAGTGTATGGGAAATTTCGCTTCTTTATTATGGAAAAGCTTATCCCAGTCTATAATACCCTGATAGTGAGAAATATCAATGCCATGCACTTCGTAATTGCAAGGCATACATACTCCATAGCCTTTCAGCCCGTAACAGGGTTTCCAACGATAAGCATAAGGACGGATAAAGAACCAATAAAATCCGGCGGAAAATATTGCAATAATACAAAAAGCCAACAAATTGCGTACCCATACAGGCATGGTACGAGATACCGCCTGTTTCTTTTTCCGGGAAGAAGCGATGCCGCGAGAAGCAGGCTTACGACGAGAGGCAGGTTTGTGGCGAGCCACAGTATCGGTTTTAGCAGGCATATGCGTATTGTATAAAATTCAGGCACGGATTACACAGATATCACGGATTATATTTTATTCTTTCTCCGTGAAATCCGCGCAATCCGTGCCTAAAAAATCAATATCGGGTTCTTAAGGAACTTCAATTATTTACCTTGTTCCAGTTGCAAAGTCTTGGTAGGCTGGTCACAAACTTCCGTAGGACCGAAGTACTGGATAGGACCCGGATAAACATAGTCTGTTTCCACAGCCCAACGGTCACGCTGAGCAGCGAACGCCTTGAAAGGAGCGCCATCGAGTTTCACCAGAGCCTTTTGGATAACAGGCTTCATTTCACCATGACGACGTTCCATGTTCATCATCATTGTGATAGGTACACCGCCTGCAATCCAATCTTCGGCGGGAGCGGTCGTGTTGCGTACGGAAGACATATAACCGGTCTTGCCGTTAGCAATCAGTGCGGATGCCGCGTAACCCAAAGAGTAGCAGTAATCGGCATCGAAATTAGACGGAGCGGCGCAACGTCCTTCGTAACCGAAGAAGTGGTGCTGTGCAGCAAATTTACCTACATATTTACCTTCTTCTTTCCACTGAGCCAATTTAGCGGCTACCATTTCAGACAACAACTTCTCTGTTTCGATGAGCGATACCTGTACGTTTCCATGCGGGTCACGGTCTAATGACAACTGACGTGCAACGCCTTCAGGAAGGCTTGCATAGATAGCGGCATTTTCCGGAGACAGTTTGCGGATGATATAATCGCGTTGGTGTGATTTCTTAATTTGAGAGAATTCTTCAGCATTGGCAGCCAAGAAGTCATTCAGTTCGGCAATAAGACGTTTCATAGCCGGGATGAACTCAACCAGACCTTCGGGGATAAGAACCGTACCGAAGTTATTGCCCTGTGCGGCACGATTAGCCACTACCTGAGCGATGCCGGTTACGATATCATCCAAAGACATATCCTTAGCTTCCACTTCTTCGGAGATAATACAGATATTAGGCTGTACCTGCAATGCGCATTCCAAAGCGATATGAGAAGCGGAACGTCCCATCAGTTTGATGAAGTGCCAGTACTTGCGTGCAGAATTACAGTCACGTTGGATGTTACCGATTACTTCAGAATACGTCTTGCAAGCCGTATCGAATCCGAAAGAAGTTTCAATCATTTCGTTCTTCAAGTCACCGTCGATAGTTTTCGGACAGCCGATAACCTGTACGCCGCAATTCTTGGCAGCATAATACTCAGCCAATACGCAGGCATTTGTATTAGAGTCGTCACCACCGATGATAACCAGCGCTTTAATGTTCAGTTCTTTCAAGATTTCCAAACCTTTTTCAAACTGCTCTTCTTTTTCCAACTTTGTACGACCTGAACCGATAATATCAAAACCACCGGTATTGCGATATTCATCAATGATATCAGCAGTCAGTTCCATATAATTATGGTCTACCAAACCACCGGGGCCGAGGATGAAACCATACAGTTTACTGTCTTTGTTCAACTTCTTGATACCGTCAAAAATACCGGAAATCACATTGTGACCACCGGGAGCCTGACCGCCGGAGAGGATAACGCCCACATTCATAGCGGGGAAATTAGCAGCCTCATCGGTAGTTTCGAACTTAATCAAAGGCATTCCGTAAGTGTTAGGGAACAATTTTTTGATATCTTCCTGATCGGCAACCGACTGAGTAGCCGCGCCGGCCACTGCTTTTACAGTACCTTTCAGCCCTTTCGGAAGTTTGGGCTGATAGGCAGCCCTTGCAATTTGCAATGCACTTTTAGTCATTTCTCTTCAATATTTAAAGGTGTTAATAAAGTTTCGTTTAAAAGCGTCGCAAATTTCGCTCTTTTCCGCAAGAAATGCAAACCGAAAAGGGAAATAATTAAAAGTGAGCGCTAAAACAAAACAAGAGAGAATATCACTTATATCTCTTGAAGCGCTTTCATCAATTTTTCTTCTTCGCCGCTCCCCACGGTTGAAAGCCGCAAAATAGGAATCTCATATAATGCAAGAATATGATCTTTCTTTATATCTCGTTGATACTGCTGTGTTTTCTCATTATGATAGGAATAGCCATCCGTTTCCACTACCAATATTGGTTTCTTGCTGACATGGTTAATTATAAGAAAATCCACGTGAGTATTATAATTAGCGGCATATGTCCGTTCATCTTCATTTAAAAGGATAGTATCTTTGATGAGATGACGTAAAGGAATATGACATAATACTCCCAAATGATGAAACTCCCGATATTTTTTTAAAACCGTTTGTATAAAAGCAAAAGTAATATTTTCCGAATCATACTCAGATATTTTCGGATGTGCCTGAATAAAAGCCAAACGTTGACGGGTATATTGACTATACAGATAGTCAAAAATAGAATGTATCCTACTTTCACTGACTGTGAAGTTATTGTATTCAATATAAGACAACAATTCACTGATATTACCCTTCAAAAGCTGTTCGTTACCCGAGACAACCAGACAGAACCGCTCTTTGGCCCTTGATATGGCAACATTCAGCAGGTTCGGATCATCGCTGAATTCGGTTATCTGATCATCCACCACACTCATAATAATAGTATCCTTTTCCCGTCCTTGAAACTTATGAACAGTAGCAGATTCTATTTCAGGCAATTGCCGAGACAATTCATCGACTTGAACATTATAAGGAGCGATAATTCCAATATCCGTCTGTTCGGGTAAATGAGCTATCACTTCATCACGAATTACATCAATTTCTCGCTGATTGTAGTGTTTACGCGCATGATGTCCCGGCACTGTCTTGATTGCACGCAATGTATCAGGTTTTCCATCATCCTCGGTCATAATGAGCAAACCACCGCCATAAAACTTACGATTACAAAAGTCAATAATACGAGGATGGCAACGGTAATGTTCCCGAAGCAATGTTTGCGGGGCATCGGGCAAAAGAGTACATACCGACTGTAAAAAGCTGTTTCCGGCACAATCATAACCGGAAGGGATATCGAATTCCGCGACAATAGCATCAAGCTTTTCTTTATCCTCGCCTGTCACTACATTAGGTAGCTGCAAAGTATCTCCCACGATAACAACATTTTTTGCACATGTCAGCGCCAAAGCACCCGTTTCAATAGAAACTTGCGATGCCTCATCCATAATCAGATAGTCGAATTCCGCTTGATCGGACAAGCAAATACGTGAAGAGAATGTAGTACTCAGCACTACCGGATATTGTTCCAGTACACTCTGATAATCCACTCGCAAATCCCTAACAGAAGAAAATACCTTACGCTTTTCCTTGCCGTATTTCTTAAACAAGGATACTTTGAATAGCTGCATAGATACTTCTGTTAATCTATTCAGTTCAGTTTTGGCATCATAGGTTTTCAATTCGGCTTGCAAGTTCGTTATCCGTTCGTTTAATTCCTCAATCTTCCGATGGTAATACAAAGTTTGCAGTTCCGTGATAATAGCAGATAGATCATGCTTATCAAACTTAGAGTTCAGTTTTAATACATATCGTCCTATCAAATTCATCCACCACCATTGAAGAGCCGCCAAACACTTATTCCACCATTCTTTGGGAGCAATGACATCCTTCTCTGCATATGCCTGAAACTGCAGCCACAAATTTAAAAGACGCATGGAAGATAGAGAGTTAGCACTATTGAAAGAAGTAAACTCAAATATTTGATTCCGTTTGAAATGATTATACTCTAACTCTACAGCCTGAAGCTCTTGTTTGGACAAAGCCAACCCCTCTTGTACTGTAAAAATCCTGTCAAGCTTCCTCAAAAGATTCTCCGCCTCTTCCTCTTTCCGGAGTTTTTCCTCTACATTGCACTCCCAGTCTTGAAGTTCATCGGGTACAGCAGGCTGATTACCTATAAACGCCTCTTTATTTCCTTTCCTGCCCAATGGCGCCACTATAAAGCCAAGTCCTGCCTTATCCAGCTTCTCAAGAACATTGGTCGTAGCTGAATTGTTGTTTGAAACGACTAAAACAGTCTTTCCTTTTCGTATAATATTAGCTATAATATTGAGGATAGTTTGTGTCTTCCCCGTTCCCGGCGGACCTTGAATGATACTTATCTGATGTTCAAAAGCACAAACTACAGCTCGTTTCTGACTGGCATTGCATCCAAAAGGGTATATAAGCCGACCGCTCTTATCCTTTTTCAATGCTTTCTTTGGATTTAAATATGGAGCGATAGCTCTGCTATCATCAATAAAATCAATCTTTTCATAAAGTTTGGAAAGCAATCCGGTATTATCTTTTTCTTCCTCTTTACCGAGAATATTAGTAGATGCCACCGCCTTCAAATATTCAAATACACTTTGCGATTTACCATCACTCAAACATGAAGTCTTGATTATCAATTCTTCATCCAAGAGATACTGTGAGTAATTGGAAGTGTAAACTACATACCAATAAGTACTACCCTTATATTCAAAAGAAAATACTTCTTTTAAATCGTACACTCTACGCTGACGAATGAATATTCGGTTATGATCGATGTCAATTTGTTTTGCGCACGTCAGCCATACAATTTTCTCACTGCCATATCTATATACCTTAGAAGAACCGCGATACTTCACATTAAAGCGACCCGCGTCATCCCGACCTATTTCTTCTATTTGTAAGGTCTTATTTTCTCCATTAATCAGAATAAGGTTTTGAGTAGCATCAATCATACTTCTTTTGTGTTTTAACCTAATATCAGTTCGAATAAATCCCGCGGTTAAAGTTACGGATATTTATAATATGACAGGTGTTTTCTGAAAACGAAATCTTACATACCCGTTAAAAAACCAAGAGTACTCCCGCAACCAGCAAGAGCACTCTTGGTTTCTATTGTAAACAGCTTTACGGTTTATTCCTCTATCTGCCAGCCTCCGCCCAGCGCCTTATAAACATTTACTACTGCTATCAGTTCATCACGGATGGCATTGCTGACGCCGATTTGCGCATCAAAGTATCCACGTTGGGCATCGAGAACATCCATATAATTAATGACACCGTTAATATATTGCAACTGCGCTAAATCCACGTACGTTTTGGCTGAACGTTCCAACTTGAGACGCAACTGATACACTTCCTTTATTTTGTTGAAATCCACTATCGCGTTCTTAGCTTCCTTGAAAGCGTTCAGCACCGACTTCTCATAGCTATGTACTTCGGCTTCAAAGGAAGCCTTCTGCGCTTTTAACGCGGCCCGATTCTTTCCCCAATTGAAAAGCGGCGTCAGTACCGCACCATTCAGCAATGAATAAGGAGATTGAAGGAAGTTGGACAGGACATCACTTTCCAAACCGAACTGACCGGTAAGCGAAATACGGGGAAACATATTGGTATAAGCTACCTTTACACGGGCATGTTCCGCTATAAGTTGCTGTTCTGCAGCACGAATGTCGGGACGGCGCTCCAATAAATCTGACGGCAAGCCTACGGGCAAAGATTCCGGTACATCCAGTTCCTGTAAAAAACGGCTACGTTCGATACGCGTAGGAAACTCCCCGGCAAGAAAGGCGATGTCATTCTCCTTTATGGAAATCTTGCGTTCCAAATCCGGAACAAGCGTAGCGGTACGCGCCAACTCCACCTGTGCCTGTTGATAGGAAGTCTCCGAAGTCAGTCCGCCCTCAAAACGGATTCTTGCGAGACGCACGCCTTCCTCACGGGCTTTCTGCGTCTGACGGACAATCTCCAATTCGGTATCAAGCGCCACCAGTTCATAATATGCCTGCGCCACTTCGGAAACAATCGTCATTCGCAGGGCACGCTGTGCCTCCACACTTTGCAGATAGTCGGCAACCGCAGCGACTTTCTTCCAACGCAGATTCCCCCAAAGGTCAAGTTCCCACGACAAAAGTGCCTTGGCCTCATAGCTGTTTCCTACATCACGGCTATGACCGCCATAGTTCTCAACTTCACGTTCCGCCCCTATCTTTCCATTCAACTGAGGCAGCAGATTGGCTACACTGATACGTTTCTGCGCCGCCATTTCCTTTACACGGGCCGCAGCTATGAGCATATCCTTGTTATACTCCAGCGCACGGGCTATCAAACTGCGTAAGGTGTGATCGGTATAAACCGCCTGCCACTGCTCATCGGCAATGCTGATACTGTCCTGCTGTTGCGCCAGACTGTCGGGCAACGCCATTTCGGGGCGTACATAGCTCTTACCTACCTTACACGATGCAAAAAGAACCGAAGTGAGCAACAGAAGTATATATATATTTTTTCTCTTCATAAGTATGTAATCAGAATTCGTTTACAATATAATCATCAGTCTTTCTTGATTTTGTGCTGCACTTTCGCCTTTGCCTTATAAATCAGGACAAAGAAGAACGGTACAAGTACAATACCGAATACAATGGCAAAAATCATTCCGAAGAAAACTCCCGTACCGATTGCCTGACGGCTTGCAGCCCCCGGTCCGCTTGCCAGTACCATGGGAAGCATACCCAGCACGAAAGCAAGGGAAGTCATCAAGATAGGACGGAAACGAAGTTGGGCGGCATGAATGGCCGACTGCACCAAGTCTCCCCCGTTATCTACCTGCACCTTTGCAAACTCTACGATAAGGATGGCATTCTTCGCCGCAAGTCCCACGAGCATTACCAAACCAATCTGGAAGTAGATATCATTCTCCAACCCACAGACGGCAACACCCAAATAGGCTCCTAAAGCGGCTACCGGCAAAGAAAGCAATACTGCGATAGGTACTGTCCAGCTTTCGTACTGCGCAGCGAGGAAAAGGAACACAAAAAGGAACACCAGCGTCAGTACCAATCCGGTTTGTCCGCCGGCTTGCTTCTCCTGATAGGAAAGTCCGCTCCACTCGATACCGATGTTATCCGGCAAATGCTCACGCGCTATCTGTTCCATAATCTCCATCGCCTGGCCGGAACTGTAACCCTGCGCAGCCGAACCGCGAATAACGGCAGTGGTAAACATGTTGAAACGTTTGATACTACCCGGGCCTGTGGTATAGGATGCATTACCCAACGAGGTCAACGGAACCATTGCGCCGTTGGCGGCCTTTACAAAGAACAGGTTAATGTTCTCCTTATGCTCACGATACGGAGCTTCCGCTTGGATATACACCTTATATATACGGTTGAACATATTGAAGTCGTTTACATATACGGAACCTGTATAGGCTTTCATTGTGGAGAACACATCCGCCAACGGCACACCCAGCATCTTCACCTTGTCACGGTCCACATCAAAATAGAGTTGCGGAATCTCGGATTGCAGAGAAGAAGAAAGTCCCGTCAGTTCCTTATGCTTCTGCGCATAATACATCAACGTATCCGCTGCCTGTACCAGATTGTCAAAGGTAGCCTCACCGCGAGCTTCGAGTTGCATTTCAAAACCGCCGGATGTTCCTAATCCCGGAATCACAGGCGGAGTGGAAAGATAGACTTTACATTCGGGATATTCCGTCAGGTCCTTTTCCACCTTCTCCATTATTTCGTTAATGGTAGTATTCTTGCGGTCTTCCCAAGGTTTCAAGATAACGGTCAGTTCACTGCGTGCCTGATTGCTTCCTACACGCGGGCTGCTACCCGTTACGTTCTGCACATAAGCCACATACGGGTTCTTTTCCAGATACTTCACCGCACGATCGGTCACTATACGGGTACGCTCCAGTGTAGCGCCTTCCGGCAGTTCCAGCTCCACCTTAAAGTATCCCTGGTCTTCGGCCGGCAAGAAGCTGGTCGGTATCAAACGGTGAATAATGAAGATAGCGATCAGCACCATGCCGAATGCGCTCATCAAGCGTCTGGGATGTTTGATTACACGGCTGATGACGCCTATGTATTTATGATTGCTGATATTCAGCCATTCATTAATCTTACGGAACACGATATTCTTTTTCTTTCCGCTACCGGGTTTCAGGATAAGCGAGCACATCACAGGACTGAGCGTCAGCGCCACAACCGTAGAAAGCAATACGGATACCGCAATAGTGATGGTAAACTGGCGATATAACTGTCCGGTGATACCGCTTAGGAAACTCACCGGAACGAATACGGCGCAGAGCACCAATGAAGTGGCAATCAAAGCGCCCGTCAAACCGCTCATAGCCTTCTTGGTGGCCTCATAGGGCGAGAGTTTTTCCGTCTCCATTAAATGTTCCACATTCTCCACCACCACAATGGCATCATCCACCACGATACCGATAGCGAGAATCAATCCCAGCAAAGTCAGGATATTCAGCGAGAAGCCGAAAATCAGCATGAAGCCGAAAGTACCGATCAAGGATATGGGCACCGCGACAACGGGAATCAAAGTGGCACGCCAGCTCTGCAACGAGAGGAACACCACCAATACCACAAGAATCAACGCCTCGAACAATGTTTTATATACCTCGTGAATAGACTCCGAAATATAAGTAGTCATATCAAACGGTATCTCGTAGCTCATTCCTTCGGGGAAATTCGCGCTGATTTCTTCCATAGCCTTCTTCACGTTATCCGCCACTTCCATGGCATTGGCTCCCGGAAGCATATAGATGCCGAGAACAGCTGCGTTTTCGCCATTGATACCGCTTTCCGTACTGTAAGAAGAGGCTTCGAGCGATACGCGCGCCACATCGCGGAGACGGATGATAGACCCGTTAGCATTGGCACGGACCACAATATCCTCAAATTGTTTAGCGGAACTCAGACGGCCTTGCGTCGTAATAGGAATGGTGATGTCCAGACCTTGTACTGGCTGTTGTCCCAATACGCCGGCAGCCGACTCGCGGTTCTGGTCCTTCAATGCGTTCTGCAAGTCCTGCACGGTCAGACCGAAGTTCGCCAACTTGTCCGGCATAGCCCAAATCTGCATGGCATAGTAACGGCTTCCGATATTGGACACACGACCCACACCGGGAATACGGCGCAAGAGGTCGAGCACGTTGATGGTAGCAAAATTACTCAGATAGATTTCATCGAACTTCGGGTCACTGGAAGTCAGGCAGATGGTCATTAACTGGCTGGGCGCCTGCTTCTCCACCGAGATACCGTTTTGGATAACCTCGGCAGGCAGACGGTTTTCCGCCAGCTTCACACGGTTCTGAATTTCTACGGCAGCCAAATCGGGGTCGGCAGACACATCAAAAGTCACCGTTGCCGAAAAGCCGCCGGAGTTTGAACTGTTGGACTCCATGTACAACATGCCCGGAGTACCGTTTATTTCCTGTTCGATAGGAGTCGCCACCGCTTGCGATACGGTCAGCGCGCTTGCTCCCGGATAGGATGCGCTGATTTTCACGACGGGCGGCGTTATCTGCGGATATTGATCCACCGGAAGCATCGTCAGACCGATGATACCGACAATTACAATCACAATCGATATCACCGCCGAGAATACCGGGCGGTCTATAAAGAAACTTACTTTCATACTGTCATTACTTTGAGAGGTTGTTATCCTTTGCTTTATTCTCGGAAACGGCTTTCTTGTTCAGGGAATCTGCCGGCTGTTCTTCTTCCTCTTTTGGAACCGCCGCCTGCGCACGCACTTTCATACCCGGAGTGAGTTTGTGGAAACCTTCCGTCACTACTTGCTCGCCCGCCACCAGTCCGCGCTCAACAACCATATTGTTGCCAAACTCCGGTCCCAGTTCGATGAAACGTTTCTCAACCGTAGAATCGCGGCGCATCACATAGATATAAGCGCCGCCCTTTTCAATGGTAACCGCCTTTTGGGGAACCGCTACCGCACCTTCGCGCACATCCAGCAGCAGCTTCACTTTCGTAAACTGTCCCGGCAGCAAGACCCTGTTCGGATTGGGCATCTCGGCGCGAACGGAGAATGTACCCGTTTGCGGGTCGACTTGCGGTTCGGCAAAGTCTACATAACCTTTATAGGGATAGACAGTGTTATCAGCCAAAGTAATCGTAATATTGGGCTGCCAGGAACGGGTAGAATCCTGACGGCCTATCTCGATATTGCGTTCCTTGCTTTTAAGGTAATCCAATGCGGTCATACTGAAGTCCACCAATACGGTATCGCTCTTCACCACGGTAGCGAGCAACGATTTGGCTCCCGGACCTACCAATGTTCCCAAGTCCACGTTTCTTTCACTGATATGTCCTGACAAGGGGGAACGCACGATTGTATACCCCAGTTCCAGTTCCGCCTGATCCAAATCGGCCTGGCTCATGGAAACGGAAGCCTCGGCGGTTTCATAAGCGGCCTGCGCATTATCCAAATCCAATTGGCTGGCGGCATTCTGCGCATACAAAGGGCGAATACGCTCCAGATCACGTTTGGCCTTCAACGCCTGCGCCTCGTCTTTCTTCAACTGCGCGCGGGCCTTATCAGCCTTTGCACGGTACTGGTCCTGATTGATGACAAACAAGACTTGATTCTTTGTTACATACTTACCTTCGGCGAAAAGCATACTCTCCAGGTATCCCTCTACGCGCGCACGAACTTCTACAAACTGCTGCGCACGAATACGGCCTACATATTCGCCAAAAATTTCCACATCACCAACTTCGGCAGGCTCCACAATCACAGTGGGCGCTTCCGGCTGAACTTTCTTCGGCCAGGTCAATATCAGATAACCGGCAAGCAGTGCCGCCATACAGGCTATCATCATTATTACCCTTTTCTTTCTCAGCTTTAATTCTCTTTTCGTAAAAAATAGTCTCATGCTTGTTTGTTTATTAAAATTAACCCTGTTTCTCTTTTCAAAGCAAACGCGATGCCAAAACACAACAAAGGCTATATTTGTTATATAATAGTTTAGTTATCAGCTATAAGCATACGCATAAAGTATCCCCGTCACATTCATCTTCCACACTTGCATTGTAGAAAATCTCCACAAATGTAGAATTATTCTACGAACTACTTCTCATTAAAAACACATAAAATCCCATTTTTCCTCTCCAGTCATTGAGAAAAACACTATCTTTACCGAAAATAATTCAATTTATTCACATAAAAAGTAAAGATTATGGCAAGTAGAAAAGTATTGAAGAAGAACGTCAACTATATCGCCGGTGAGTTATTCACCGAATGTCTTGTGAACAGCCTGTATGTACCCGGAACAGATAAGAAGAAAGCCGACGAGCTAATGAGTGAGATTCTGAAAATGCAAGATGAATTCATCAGCCGCATCAGCCACACCGAACCGGGAAATGTAAAAGGTTACTACAAAAAATTCCGTTCTGATTTTAACGCAAAAGTAGACGAAATCATTGAAGCTATCGGCAAACTTAAATAATAAGAATGAAGAAAAGACTATATAGTTTTATCTATTATCGCCTGTTAGGCTGGAAAACAAATGTAACAGTGCCCAACTATGACAAATGCATCATCTGCGCGGCACCGCATACATCCAACTGGGATTTATTTATCGGCAAACTGTTTTACGGCGCCATCGGACGGAAGACCAGCTTCATGATGAAAAAAGAGTGGTTTTTCTTTCCTTTGGGATTGATATTCAAAGCCGTCGGCGGCATACCGGTAGACCGGAGCCGGAATACTTCCTTGGTAGACCAGATGGCCAACAAATTTGCCGAAAGCAAACAGTTCCATTTGGCCATCACCCCGGAAGGAACGCGTAAACCCAACCCTAACTGGAAAAAGGGATTTTACTTCATTGCATTGAAAGCGCAAGTTCCCATCATGCTCATCGGTATAGATTATCCTTCCAAGACCATAACTTCCACCAAGGCAATAATGCCGACGGGAGATTTTGAAAAGGATATGCATGAGATAAAACTCTATTTCAAGGACTTTCATGGAAAGATTCCCGAGAACTTCTCAATCGGAACGATTTAAAAAAACGGTTTCCGACAACCGTTCGTCACAATGAACCGACTACGTGTCAGTATCCTGCAAACGGATATTGCTTGGGAAAATAAACAAGACAATCTCCGTCGTCTTCGCGAAAAGCTGGAAACACTTCGCGGAGCGGCGGAGATTGTTGTTTTGCCGGAGACTTTCTCTACCGGATTCAGCATGAATACCGATAAACTGGCGGAACCGGTAACGGGCGACACCATCACCACGCTGCGCCAATGGGCGTCTGAATACCGGATAGCCATCGCCGGAAGCTACATTTCCTGCGAAGAAAACTCCGTTTCATCCGAAGATAATCCATTATCCCGCGAACATCCCGCCTATTACAACCGCGCCTTTTTCCTCACTCCCGAAGGAGAAGCCTATTTTTACGACAAGCGGCACTTGTTCCGCATGGGCAACGAAACGGAACATTTCACGGCGGGCAATCGCCGTACCGTAATCCCTTACCGGGGCTGGAACATACTGTTGCTTGTCTGCTACGACCTTCGTTTCCCGGTATGGAGCAGGAATGTAAACAACGGATACGACTTGTTGATTTACGTCGCCAACTGGCCTGTACCCCGGCGAAAAGTCTGGGACATTCTTTTGCAAGCGCGTGCGCTGGAGAACATAAGTTACGTCTGCGGCGTAAACCGTGTCGGTAAAGACGGTAATCGATTCCCTTACGACGGCGGCAGCGCAATCTACTCATACAAGGGCGAACTGATGGCTCAAGTACCCGACAATGAAGAAGGGACAGCCACCGTACCCCTCGAACTTTCCGCGCTGCAAGCATTCAGAAACAAGTTTCCCGCATGGAAAGATGCGGATTCTTTCACTATCGTTTCAGATAATAGTTCACGGTAGTCACTACGCGTATGCTCTTAATATAAGGTGTATTGGCATCTCTGTCCGAAATGGAGAATTGTCCCTGCGAAGCATTCCGTATTTTACCCAGACTGCTGTCCGAGTCTTTTGCAAACTTCTCGGCTGCGGCACGGGCATTCTTCGTAGCTTCTTCTATCATTTGCGGTTTCACGTCATTCAAGCCCGTAAACTCGTATACCACGTTATAGCGGTAATCGCCCCCGCTGATGGCAATACCCTGTTTCAGCAGCTCGGCTTGTTCCGACATCAACTTCCGCACCTTGTCTACATTCTTTGAAGTGACCGTAATAACCGATGTGGCATTGTACCGATAAGCTATATCACGGTTCCCGTAACGTTCGGCCTGCATGTCTATCACTTCGGGCGGGGCAATGCTGATTTCTTCTTTAGCGATGCCATTACTTTCCAGAAACTTCACAATAACTTTGTTCTTCTGCTCCATATTGGCATAAAGCAAAGACGGGTCGTTCCCGATATCCTTATACATCAAAGGCCATATTACCTTATCGGCGGGGACTTCCATCTCAGCCAGTCCTTTTACGCTGACAATACGCTCCTTATCTATAAAATCGTTTATACCCCATTTTATTACCACTCCCAACAAAACCATACCGACAGCAATAATGGCGGCTTCTGCTTTCCATGTTTTCATAATCAATCGTTTTTATTATTAATGCGAATCAAGAGTTAATAATAGAGTAACCTAAGGCTGAAAGGCTTTTATCTCTCAGCCCGAGGTAACACCCCGGGAATAAATGTTCTCTGCACTCACGCCTTATAATGGCAAAATCTTTGAATATCAAATTTTGCCCTTACAGGGCGCAATGGTAATCATATTCGCATTCCCGGGGTGTTACCCCGGGCTGAGAGATAAAAGCCCTTCAGGCTTAGAATTTGTCTAATCAGTTAATTATCTAATCTGTTAATCATCTAATCAGTTTAATCAATTTAATTATCTAATCAATTTAATCATCTAATCGGTTTAATTGCTCAATCATACTTAGCTATTTGCTGTTTAAACTCCTGATTCGTCTTATTAAGGAGTGAAACTCCCTCTAACTCTCTTTAATTCCTATTTTCTTCAAAGTAACGAAATTAAAGTTTTCGCTGACCGTCATCCCGATTAAAAGATATTAAATAGGTATTTCTTTAAACATTACGCATCAAATTTTAGAGTATTTAATGAAAATACCTAAATGCATGGAGTGCATCTTACCCAAAAAGTAGTTATTTTTGTCCTTTGAAACGATGTCTGACGACTGAAACAATTAATTTATTAACACTAACCCCTAAATCCTATGTTGACTCAACTTATCAACGCACGCATCCTGACCCCGCAAGGTTGGCTCAAGGATGGTTCCGTACTCATCAGAGACGGGAAAATTTTAGAAGTAACCAATTGCGACCTTGCCGTTATCGGCGCACAACTGATTGATGTAAAAGGAATGTATGTACTGCCCGGCGGTGTAGAAATCCATGCACATGGCGGCGGCGGACGCGACTTTATGGAATGTACCGAAGACGCTTTTCGCGGTGCGGTCAAAACTCACATGAAATACGGAACCACCAGCATATTCCCCACCCTGTCCTCTTCTACCGTACCGATGATTGAACAGGCGGCAGAGACTTGTACGAAGATGATGGCGGAAAAAGACAGCCCGATACTGGGTCTGCACCTCGAAGGCCACTATCTGAACATGGCGATGGCCGGCGGACAGATGCCCGAGAACATCAAGAACCCCGATCCCAACGAATATATCCCCATCGTAGAAAACTGGCACTGCATCAAGCGTTGGGACGCCGCTCCCGAATTACCCGGAGCCATGCAGTTCGGTAAATACATCACCGGAAAAGGCATCTTGGCCTCGGTAGCCCATACCCAAGCCGAATTTGAAGATATACGCACCGCCTATGAAGCCGGATATACGCATGCCACGCACTTCTACAACGCGATGCCCGGATTCCATAAACGCCGTGAATATAAATACGAAGGTACCGTGGAGAGCATCTACCTCATGGACGACATGACCGTGGAAGTAGTGGCCGACGGCATCCACGTACCGCCCACAATCCTGCGCCTGGTCTACAAGATAAAAGGCGTGGAACGGATGTGCGCCATCACCGATGCTCTGGCATGTGCCGTCAGCGACAGCAAGGAAGCTTTCGACCCGCGTGTCATCATCGAGGACGGCGTATGCAAGCTGGCCGACCACTCCGCCCTTGCCGGCAGCGTGGCAACGATGGACCGCCTGATACGCACAATGGTACAGAAGGCCGACATACCATTGGCGGACGCCGTGCGTATGGTGTCCGAAACACCGGCTCGCATTATGGGCGTATACGACCGTAAGGGTTCGCTCCAGAAAGGAAAAGACGCCGACATTATCGTAATGGACGAAGATTTGAAAATCAGAGCGGTATGGGCAATGGGCAAATTAGTGCCTGAAACCGATACTTTATCATAAAATTTATTTCAACATAATGCGAATGAACTTTGTTTTTCGTATTTTTGTTAAGTTTTGAACAAGCGAACAGCTTTAATCATTTATTAATAACCAATTATTGTATGAAAACCAATCTTAGTTCTCAAATTACTCTGAACAGAGTATCCCCCAGGTACTATCGACCTGAGAACGCTTTCGAGCGATCGGTACTGACACGTCTCGAAAAAATTCCGACAGACATTTACGAGTCTCCCGAAGAAGGAGCCAACCAGATTGCTTTGGATATCGCACAAGTGATTCGTGACAAGCAGAAAGCCGGACGTTTCTGCGTATTGGCGCTGGCCGGCGGTAACTCGCCACGCAATGTCTATTCAGCCCTCGTGCGTATGCATAAGGAAGAAGGACTGAGTTTCCGCAATGTAGTGGTATTCAACCTGTACGAATATTATCCGCTGGCTTCGGACGCAGTCAACAGCAACCTCAACGCATTGAAGGAAATGCTGCTCGACCACGTGGACATTGACATGCAGAACGTATTCAGCCCCAACGGTACTATCGCCAAAGACACCATTTTCGAATATTGCCGCTTGTACGAGCAACGCATCGAAAGCTTCGGCGGTATCGACGTAGCCGTATTGGGTATCGGACGTGTCGGCAACATCGGTTTCAACGAACCGGGTTCGCGCCTGAACTCCACCACCCGTTTGATTTTGCTGGACAGCGACTCACGCAACGAAGCGTCCAAGATGTTCGGAAGCATTGAAAGCACTCCGGTAAGTTCCATTACAATGGGTGTAGCCACAATTCTCTCGGCCAAGAAAGTATATTTGCTGGCATGGGGTGAAGAAAAGGCCAAAATGGTAAAAGAGTGTGTAGAAGGCAACGTAACAGATACAATCCCCGCATCTTACCTGCAAACGCACAACAATGCCCATATCGCCATTGACCTTTCGGCAGCCGCCAACCTGACACGTATCCAACGTCCCTGGCTGGTAACTTCCTGCGAATGGAACGACAAGCTGATTCGCAGCGCCATCGTCTGGTTGTGCCAACTGACCGGAAAACCGATTCTGAAGCTGACCAACAAAGACTACAACGAAAACGGTTTGAGTGAACTGCTTGCCCTTTACGGCTCTGCATACAACGTAAATATCAAGATTTTCAACGACCTGCAGCATACCATCACCGGTTGGCCGGGCGGCAAGCCGAACGCAGACGACACCTATCGTCCCGAACGCGCTAAACCGTATCCCAAACGTGTCGTTGTATTCTCTCCGCACCCGGATGATGACGTCATCTCTATGGGCGGTACTATCCGCCGTCTGGTAGAGCAGAAACATGACGTGCATGTGGCATACGAGACTTCCGGTAACATTGCCGTAGGCGATGAAGAAGTAATCCGCTTCCTGCACTTCATCAACGGCTTCAACCAGCTCTTCAACAACAGCGAAGACCAGGTCATCAACGAGAAATACACCGAAATCCGCAACTATCTGAAAGATAAGAAAGACGGCGATATGGATACCCGCGATATCCTGACCATCAAAGGGCTGATTCGTCGCGGCGAAGCGCGTACGGCATGTACTTATAACAATATCCCGTTGGATCACTGCCACTTCCTTGACCTGCCGTTCTATGAAACGGGTAAGATTCAGAAGAACCCTATCAGCGAAGCCGACGTGGAAATCGTACGCAACCTGTTGCGCGAAGTGAAACCCCACCAAATCTTTGTCGCCGGTGACCTTGCCGACCCGCACGGAACACACCGTGTTTGTACGGATGCCGTATTTGCAGCTATCGACCTTGAAAAGGAAGAAGGCGCCAAATGGCTGAAAGACTGCCGCATCTGGATGTACCGCGGCGCATGGGCAGAATGGGAAATTGAAAACATCGAAATGGCGGTGCCCATCAGCCCCGAAGAATTGCGCGCCAAACGTAACTCCATCCTGAAGCACCAAAGCCAGATGGAAAGCGCACCGTTCCTCGGTAACGACGAGCGCCTGTTCTGGCAGCGCAGTGAAGACCGCAACCGCGGTACAGCCGCACTGTACGACAGCTTGGGTCTGGCATCTTACGAAGCCATGGAAGCATTCGTAGAATACATTCCGCTGTAAATGTTTACTAAATAGCGATAAGAGAGTGGGAAGCGATGAACTTCCCACTCTTTTTTTGTGTATTTTTGTACGGTACTTAACTATTGAATATGAGAAAGCTATATTTATCCATACTGCTCCTGTCGGTAGGAGTTACTTCCCTCTTTTCACAAGAAATAGAACAGGCCGTCCGGGAGCGGTTGCAAACCTTCTTCCAAGCATATGCCCCTGCCGATGTCAATATCGGTACATGCCGGCTCGACAGCGTACGCGTAGACTTCCGCCGAAAAACCATCAGCATCTACGCCGATGATAAATTCTCCTACCAGCCCTTCCGGCCTGAAACGGTGGAAAAGACTTACCGGGACATCAAGAAGATACTCCCCGGCCCCGTTACCTATTTCGACATCACCGTCTTTACCGGCGGACGTTCCATCGACGACCTTATCCCCAACGCATACAGAAACGGAAAGAAAGATAAAAACCGCCTGTTTACGGACATACATTACAAAGGCGCCCCCTGGGTGACCCGCGCATCCCGTCCCTTTGAAATAACCCGGGGACTGGAAGGACGGCACATCGCCCTGTGGCAAAGTCACGGAAGGTACTACATCAACAGCAAGGACAAATGGGGCTGGCAGCGTCCCCGCCTGTTCTGTACCTCCGAAGACCAATTCACGCAATCGTTCATCCTCCCCTACCTCATCCCGATGCTGGAGAATGCGGGAGCCAACGTATTCACCCCTCGCGAACGCGACACGCAGAAACGGGAAATCATCGTAGACAACGACGGCAACCGGAACGGTACAAACTCCCTCTATCTCGAAGTGAAAAGCAGGAAAGCACGTTGGGAAAAGACCTCTCTGCCGGGATTTGCACAGCGGAAACGCATCTATGCGGAAGGAGAAAACCCTTTCCTTGACGGCACGGCACGCTTCGCGCAGACCGAAAAGAAGAAAAACAAAGCCTTCGCCGAGTGGGTTCCCGATATTCCGGAAACCGGAGAGTACGCCGTATACGTTTCCTATCAAAGCCTGCCGAACAGCGTAAGCGATGCCAAATACCTCGTATTCCACAACGGCGGTGTCACAGAGTTTAAAGTTAACCAGCGCATTGGCGGCGGCACATGGGTATACCTCGGTACTTTTACTTTCGACAAAGGAAGCAATGACTACGGTATGGTGGTATTGAGCAATGAAAGCCGGGAGAAAGGAGTGGTATGCGCCGATGCCGTACGTTTCGGCGGCGGCATGGGCAACATTGCGCGCGGCGGCAAAACCAGCGGTCTGCCCCGCTATCTGGAAGGCGCCCGTTACTCCGCGCAATGGGCGGGTATGCCCTATCCCGTATATGCCGGATACAAAGGCAAGGACGACCTCTCCGACGACATCAATGTACGTTCGCGTGCCATCAACTATCTGTCGGGCGGCTCCGTATTCAATCCCGGCGAACAGGGATTGGGAGTACCGTTTGAAATGAGCATGGCACTGCACAGCGATGCCGGCTTCAAGACCGACGACCGGATCGTAGGAACACTCGGCATCTATACCACCGATTTCAATAACGGCGAATTGGCGGCGGGAACAGACCGTTACGCCTCGCGCGACCTTGCCGACCTGTTCCTCACCCGCTTGCGGCAAGACATCCGTTCCACTTTCAATACGGACTGGACACGCCGCAGCATGTGGAACCGCAATTACAGCGAAACCCGCCTGCCCGCCGTTCCTTCCGCAATCGTGGAGATTCTCTCGCACCAGAACTTTGCGGACATGCGTTTGGGACACGATCCCAATTTTAAGTTCACGGCCAGCCGCGCCCTGTACAAATCCATCCTGCAATATATCTGCACGCAGCATAACAAAGAATACGTTGTGCAGCCCTTGCCCGTCAGCAATTTCGCCATCCGCTTCGGCAAGAAGAAAAATACGCTGGAGCTTTCCTGGAAAGGAGTGAACGACCCACTGGAGCCCACCGCTACACCCCGCGAATACATTGTCTACACACGTATCGGACGGGGCGGATTTGACAACGGCGTACGTGTAAACAATCCGTTCCATACCGTAAAGATAGAACCGGGCATTGTCTATTCTTTCAAAGTAACGGCAGTGAACCGGGGTGGAGAAAGCTTCCCGTCCGAAACCCTCGCGGCCTACAAGTCCGAACACGAAAAGGCGCGTGTACTTATCATCAACGGCTTCGACCGCATCAGTGGTCCCGCTGTGGTAAACACGCCCGACGAAGCGGGATTTGACGTGGCTCAAGACCCCGGCGTACCTTATCTATACGATATATCCCTCTGCGGCATCCAGCAGAACTTCAACCGTAAAGAAGCCGGAAAACGTTTGGGAGAAAGCGGCAATGAATATGAAGGCATGAAAATAGCCGGGAACACCTTCGACTACCCCTTTATGCATGGCAAAGCCATACAGGCGACAGGCGGCTACAGCTTCACTTCATGCAGTGACGAAGCTGTGGAAAGCGGTAGTGTGGCATTGGAAGACTATCCGATAGCGGACTATATTCTGGGATTGGAAAAAGCGGACGGCAACCTGTCACGGACAGCCTATTACAAAACTTTCTCCTCGCCCATGCAGCGCGCCTTGGCAGCCTACTGCCGGGCGGGCGGCAACCTGTTGGTCAGCGGCGCCTACATAGGCAGCGACATGAACGATTCGCAAGGCAACCGGGAATTTACCCAAAACGTCCTGAAATACCGCTTCGGTAACAGTTTACAGACATCCGGCGGGCAAATCGGCATACAAGGCTTGGGGCGCAGCCTCAGCATCCCCCGTCTGCCCAACGAGCAGGCCTATCCCGTAACAGCCCCCGACTGTATCCTGCCTATGGCAACCGCTTTTCCAGTCATGACCTATGCAGACGGGAACCAACCGGCCGCCATAGCCTATAAAGGTAACGACTACCGTACTTTCGTCATGTCATTTCCCTTTGAAAGCATTCGGGAAGAAACAAACAGAACGGCGGTTATGGCATCCATACTGCACTTCTTTACGGCAGATAATACGGGTATGAACAGATAATAACGACAATCTTGATAAATAATCTGTGGAAATATGCATAATCTGTGGTGAAAAACTTATCTTTGCTTTTACAGAAAACATCGATTACTAAACATTAATCATTAAAACATTAACGCCATGTACACTATACAAGCCAATCCCAGCGGAACCCGCAACCTGGAAATATCGGAAGAGAATCTCGCCACCATCGAGAAATACGGCCTCTTCCGTCATCTCATCGACAGCAACGGCATCGTGGACGAAACCGTGCTCGACAAACTCAAGCTGAATATCCGTTCCCTCATCGCCGCTCAGGAAGAAGACAGTAAAGACCTGCTCGACCTCTGCATCGACGTTATCTATCACAACAACATGAAAGCCTTCGGGCTGCAGCAGCTTATCAAGCTCTACCTGCAATGGCTTTCCCGGCAAGAAACCATAGAAGAGGAAGAAGATAAATGAAAACCATCGACACACGCGGACAGAAGCTTTACAGCCCTCTCATCCCCGCCGTAAAGGCCATGTGCGAAGCCGGGAAAGGCGAGAAACTGGAAATCATTATGGACGATGCAACCGCCTTTAATGACCTCAAGGAGTATCTCGCCGAACAGCAAATCGGCTTCCGTGAGATTTATGACGGAGAGGAAATGCTGGTGCAGTTCTGTAAGTAATTAAAACTTTCCGTATCTTTGCACCCATGAAAGAATACAGACTGACTGATTGGTTGCCTACAACCAAGAAAGAAGTGGAACTTCGCGGGTGGGATGAACTGGACGTTATTTTGTTCAGCGGTGACGCGTATGTAGACCATCCATCGTTCGGGGCAGCCGTCATAGGGCGCATACTCGAAGCGGAAGGACTGCGTGTGGCGATTATTCCCCAACCCAACTGGCGAGACGACTTACGGGATTTTAAGAAACTGGGGCGTCCCCGCCTCTTCTTCGGCGTCAGTGCAGGCTGTATGGACAGTATGGTCAATAAATACACCGCCAACAAACGTCTGCGCAGCGATGATGCCTATACTCCCGACGCACGTCCGGACATGCGCCCCGAATATCCCTCGATTGTCTATACCCAAATCCTTAAAAAACTATATCCCGATGTGCCCGTCATATTGGGCGGTATCGAAGCGAGCATGCGCCGGCTGACGCATTACGACTATTGGCAAGACCGCGTGCGTCCCAGCATTCTTACGGACAGCGGCGCCGATGCGTTGACGTACGGTATGGGTGAGAAACCCATTGTGGAGCTTGTAAGAAGATTAAAGCGGCAGCAACCTATTCTCGACATCCCCCAACTGGCTTATCTTACTAAAGAAGTGCAGCCGCAGGAAGGGGACATCACCCTTTTCTCGCACGAAGAATGCCTGAAAGACAAGAAGAAACAGGCCGCCAATTTCCGCCATATCGAAGAAGAGAGCAATAAATACGCCGCATCGCGCATCCTGCAGACCGTAGGCAGGCAAACCGTCGTTGTCAATCCGCCTTACCCGCCCCTGACGGAAGCGGAACTCGACCGTTCTTTCGACCTCCCCTATACCCGCCTTCCACATCCCAAATACAAAGGAAAGCGTATACCCGCATACGATATGATTAAGTTCTCCGTCAACATCCATCGCGGATGTTTCGGCGGTTGCGCTTTCTGTACCATCTCGGCGCATCAGGGCAAGTTTATCGTCAGCCGCAGCAAGGAAAGCATCTTGAAGGAAGTAAAGGCCGTAATGGAATTACCGGACTTCAAAGGGTATCTCAGTGATTTGGGCGGCCCCTCCGCCAATATGTACAAGATGCGGGGACGCGATGAAGCCGTATGCAAGAAATGCAAACGCCCGTCGTGCATCCACCCCAAAGTGTGCCCTAACCTGAACACAGACCACAGCCCGCTGCTCGATATTTATCATGCCGTAGACAGTCTGCCGGGCATCAAAAAGTCATTCATAGGCAGCGGTGTGCGCTACGACTTGCTGCTGCACCAAAGCAAAGACCCCAAAACCAACAAAAGCACGCAGGAATATACCCGCGAACTCATAGCCCGTCATGTAAGCGGCCGCCTTAAAGTCGCGCCGGAACACACCTCGGAGCGTGTGCTCGACATCATGCGCAAACCGCCGTTCAGCCAGTTCGGAGAGTTCAAAAAGATATTCGACCGAATCAATCGTGAAGAAGGCCTGCGGCAGCAGCTTATCCCCTACTTCATCTCCAGCCACCCCGGCTGCAAGGAAGAGGACATGGCGGAACTTGCCGTCATCACCAAGCGTCTGGACTTTCATCTGGAGCAGGTACAGGACTTTACTCCTACTCCCATGACCGTCGCCACCGAAGCGTGGTACACAGGTTTCCACCCCTATACCCTGGAACCCGTGTTCAGCGCCAAGACACAACGCGAGAAACTGGCGCAGCGTCAGTTCTTCTTCTGGTACAAACCCGAAGAACGGAGAAATATCATCAATGAACTGCGGCGGATAGGACGGAAGGACTTGATTGACAAACTGTACGGGAAATAGGAAGATACGGACAAGTAAAGTACTCCGTCCCAATCTTCCCAACAACCGCTGTCAAACAGCGAATTGCCAACCATTCATAAAGAAGCACTCACACTCCCCGTATCAAGTACTCACTTCTTAGGAGAAAGGCTTGCTCATATAGGAAATAAGCCGTATCTTTACGCTCAAGATGAACATCTTTAGGTTAAAGACCGCCATCTCCAGCCTAAAGATACATATCTTTAAACTGAAGATACAGTTTAAAGCATAGGTTAAGTCTCCCCGGTAAGCAAGTCCGCCTACTTTCGTCCCTACCCCATGCCACTTCTTCCTTAGCCCCATGCAGGACGGACATCCATCACCGAATTATCAACCCGTAAACAACAAAAAACATCATGGCAGAATATCAAATGCAGACCTCTAATCTTCCCAACGAAGACGGTGAAAAAATACTCTTCCCCCGTATCAAGATTTGGGGACAGGTAGATTTGGACTACCTTGCCCAACGCATCAACTACGCCAGTACCTTTACTCCCGGCGACATCATCGGACTGGTAAAATCACTCACCCAGGCCATAGCCCGTGAAATGGGCGAAGGACACTCGGTGAAAGTGGACGGACTGGGTGTATTCACTCCCTCGTTAGGGTTGCGCGAAGGTTTTGAACGGGAAAGCGCCGAACAGGGCGGACAAAAACGCAACGTAAGAAGTATCTGTGTAGACAACATCAACTTCCGCGCAGACAAGGATTTCATCTACGAGACAGGACGAAGTTGCATACTGGACCGCTCTAAATGGAAGTTCCGGCACTCCTCCTCGCGCTACACCGCCGGACAACGGCTGAAACTGGCGCAAGACTATTTAGAGTCGCATCCGTTGCTGAAAGTAGGTGACTACTGCGAACTGACAGGACTACTGCGCAACGCCGCCGCACAAGAGCTGAAACAGTGGAGCGAAATGCCCGAAAGCGGAATCGGCCATACGGGCAGAGGGTCACACAAGATATATATCAAAGCAACAACAGACTGACCTATTCTTCCACCTGCATCGCCACAATCTCCTGTAACGCCGCCACAGCCTCTTCCACGGTAGTGACGTCTTTCACCACCATACTCCGCTTGTTATTCTGCTCCCGCAGGTCGCAACGGCGGGTGTATTTCATCATGTAGGCAATGACTTTGCCGAAAGCCTGACTCTGATAGTAAGGACTGTCCGGATTGGAAACAAAGAACAGCGTCATGCGGCCGCCTTTGAGGAACACCTTTTCCGTTCCCAGACGTGCCGCAAGACGGCGCAGGGGAACGATACGGAGCAATTCTTCCGTCTCGGGGGGGATAGGTCCGAAACGGTCTTCAAGACGGGCGCGGAAAGCATCCACGTCCTTGTCCAGCGTTAGGCCGTCCAGTTCGCGATAGAGCAACATACGCTCGCTGCTGCCGGTGACGTAAGTGGCGGGCAGCAACAGCTCAAGGTCGCTCTCCACCTGGCATTCGTCTACAAATTGCTCGCCGCTGATAGTACCGTCGCCTTTCAGCTCGTCGGCATAGAGGTCGGCAAACTCATCGGTCTTCAGCTCGTGCACGGCTTCGGACAATATCTTCTGATAGGTTTCGTAACCCAGGTCGGCAATGAAGCCGCTTTGCTCTGCGCCGAGCATATTACCCGCGCCGCGAATGTCGAGGTCCTGCATGGCGATGTGGATGCCACTGCCTAAGTCGGAGAAGTTCTCGATGGCCTGCAAGCGGCGTTTGGCTTCCGGCGTAAGCGAGGACAAGGGGGGGGCCAGCAAATAGCAGAAAGCCTTTTTATTACTGCGCCCCACACGGCCGCGCATCTGGTGCAGGTCGCTCAAGCCGAAATTCTGCGCCTGGTTGATGATGATGGTATTGGCGTTCGGTATGTCGATACCGCTCTCAATGATGGTAGTGGCGAGCAATACGTCATAATCATAGTTGACAAAGTCGAGAATAATCTTTTCCAGTTCGGCGGGTTCCATTTGCCCGTGACCGATGCAGACACGGCAATCGGGGATGTTGCGCTCTATCATCGCTTTCAGTTCGGAGAGATTGGAGATGCGGTTGTTTACAAAGAACACCTGCCCGTTACGGCTCATTTCGAAGTTGATGGCATCGGTGATGATATCGTCGCTGAAAGTATGCACTTCCGTCTGAATGGGATAACGGTTGGGCGGCGGTGTCTGGATGACGCTCAAGTCGCGCGCGCCCATCAGGGAGAACTGCAAGGTACGGGGAATGGGCGTGGCGGTCATGGTCAGGGTGTCCACGTTCACTTTCAGTTGGCGGAGCTTCTCCTTGACGGAGACACCGAATTTCTGTTCTTCGTCGATAATCAGCAAGCCGAGGTCTTTGAACTTAACGTCTTTACCCAAAATGCGGTGGGTACCGATAAGGATATTCACCTCACCGTCCGCAAGACCCTTGACAACGGCCTTGGCCTGTGCCGCCGTCCGGGCGCGGCTCAGATATTCCACACGGCAGGGCAGGCCTTTCAGGCGCTCCTTGAAAGTCTGGAAATGCTGATAGGCAAGAACGGTGGTGGGAACGAGGACGGCCACCTGCTTGTTGTCCGCCACCGCCTTGAAAGCGGCACGCACGGCAACCTCGGTCTTGCCGAAGCCTACGTCGCCGCATACCAGCCGGTCCATGGGGCGGGCGCTTTCCATATCCGCCTTTACGTCGGCGGTCGCCTTACTTTGGTCGGGGGTATCCTCGTAAATGAAAGACGCTTCCAGTTCCCGTTGCAGGAAACTGTCGGGGCTGTATTGAAAACCTTTCTCCTCGCGCCGTTGCGAATAGAGCTTTATCAGGTCGCGGGCTATATCCTTAATCTTGGTCTTGGTACGGTCTTTCAGTTTCTCCCATGCGCCGGTACCCAGCTTGTTGAGACGGGGAGCTTCGCCTTCTTTGCCTTTGTACTTGGAAACCTTATGCAGAGAATGGATGGAGACAAAGACCACATCGTCATTCTGATAGACCAGACGCATCACTTCCTGCGTCGTATCTCCGTTGGGAATACGCACCAATCCCGTAAAACGTCCCACGCCGTGGTCGGTATGCACCACGTAATCTCCGGGAGTAAACTGATTCAACTCTTTCAGGCTCAAAGCCACCTTGCCGCTGCGGGCTTTATCGCTTTTCAGGTTGTATTTGTGAAAACGGTCGAACAACTGGTGGTCGGTAAAGATGCAGAGACGCAGAGTATCGTCGGCAAAGCCCTCGTGCAAGGTACGCTCAACGGGGGTAAAGGAGATGTTATCTCCCCGGTCTTCAAAGATAGCGCGGATACGGTCGGTTTGTTTCAGGCTGTCACTGCATATATAGAGGGTATAGTTGCGCGCCAGGTAGTCCTGGAAGCTTTCCGCCACCAGGTCGAAATTCTTATGGAAGATAGGTTGCGCTGCGGTACTGAATGATACTGTCGCGTCCGGTGTTCCGGTAGGCTTCGTTCCGAATTCCATGCGGCGGAAATCGAGGGCGCGCAAGGTAAACTCTCCCCCGTCAATCAACTTTCCTTCCAGAGATATCGCACCGTTTTCCTCGGCTTCGCGGGCGGCAATGGCCGCGGCGGTCAGCGATTCGTCGTGAACGGCCTGAATACGCTCGCGCAGCCAGAGGAAATCACGCATCGCCAGCAAGGTGTCCGGCCGGAGAAAGTCCAGGAAAGATACCATGCCGCCATTGCCGCCCTGCTCCAGGCTACGGCTCAAATCGGGGACAATGACGATATCCTCTTTCTTCTCTTTGGAAAGCTGGCTCTCCACCTCAAACGTACGGATGCTCTCCACCTCATCTCCGAAGAAATCGATACGGAAAGGACATTCGGAAGAAAAGGAAAAGACATCGATGATACTGCCGCGCACGGCATATTGCCCCGGCTCGTACACATAATCCACGTACTCGAAGCCGTAGCTGCGCAGCACTTCCGTCACGAAGTCCATATCCACCTTTTCGCCCGTATGGAGTTTCAAGGTTTTATCTCCCAGTTCCTTACGGGAAACGACCTTTTCCGCCAGCGCATCCGGGCAGGTAACCACGCAAAGCCCTTCCTCGCCTTTCTGCAGGCGGCTCAGCACTTCCGTGCGGAGAATCTCGTTGGCGGCATCTTTCTGTCCGTACTTTATGGCACGGCGGAAGGAAGAGGGGAAGAACAACACCCGTTCGGCTCCCAAAATCTGTGTCAGGTCGTGATAGAAATACCCGGCTTCTTCCAAATCGCCGAGAATAAAGACAAACGGACATTCAGCCCGCTGTACCAGCACGGACGAAAACAGCGAAGCGGCAGAAGCGCACAGGCCGCTGCAGTAGAGGTGACGGACGGAATTGTCCTTTAGCAGCCTGCACATGCCTTCTACATTGGGATGGGCGGCGTATAATTGTTGCAGTTCGGTAATAATCATTGTTACGGTGAATTTCCGTTGCAAAAATACATAAATAATCCTTAGTTTTATCTGTAAGTAATAGAAAAGCACTACATTTGCTCCCATTAATAAGCCCCATATATTTTCAATGAATATGCAGACATCAGACAGTATTGTCATCATCCCTACCTACAACGAACGGGAAAACATCGAGAATATCATCCGTGCCGTTTTTGCCTTGGAGCACGGATTCCACATACTTATTATCGAAGACGGTTCGCCCGACGGTACTGCCGCTATCGTAAAAGACTTGCAACGGGAGTTTCCCGACCGCCTGTTTATGGTGGAGCGTAAGGGAAAGCTGGGACTGGGTACGGCCTACATAGCCGGATTCAAATGGGCGTTGCAACGCGACTATGAATATATATTCGAAATGGATGCCGACTTCAGCCATAACCCCAAAGACCTGCCCCGCCTCTACCGGGCCTGCGCCGAAGAAGGGGCGGATGTGGCTATCGGCTCGCGCTACGTCAGCGGCGTGAATGTGGTGAACTGGCCTATGGGACGTGTGCTCATGTCTTATTTCGCTTCCAAATATGTACGTATCATTACGGGGCTACCCATTCACGATACCACCGCCGGCTTTGTGTGCTACCGCCGCAGGGTATTGCAGACCATCAATCTGGACGGCATCCGCTTTAAAGGCTATGCTTTCCAAATAGAGATGAAGTTCACCGCCTACAAGTGCGGAGCGAATGTGAAGGAAGTACCGGTTATCTTCATCAACCGGGAACTGGGAACGTCCAAGATGAACAGCAGCATTTTCGGAGAAGCCGTGTTCGGAGTAATCCGGCTGAAATGGGACAGCTGGTTTCATAAATATCCAAACTTAAAAAACTAAAGATATGAAAAGAACGCTGATACACAACGCGACGATTGTCAACGAAGGACAGTCTATCCAAGGTTCGGTAGTGATAGAAAACGGACGCATCGCCGAAGTTCTTACCAACTGGAAACCGCTCTCCGCCCCTTGTGAAGAAGTAATCGATGCAACAGGCTGCTACCTGCTGCCCGGTATCATCGACGACCACGTGCATTTTCGCGACCCGGGCCTTACCCACAAAGCGGATATCCTGACGGAAAGCCGTGCGGCTGCCGCCGGCGGGGTGACTTCCATTATGGATATGCCCAACACCAATCCTCTGACCGTAACGCTGGATGCCCTGAATGCCAAGTTCGACCTGCTGAATGAGAAATGTATCGTCAACCACTCCTGCTATTTCGGCGCAACCAACGATAACTATACGGAATTTGACAAGCTGGACAAGCATCGCGTTTGCGGCATCAAGCTGTTTATGGGTTCCAGTACCGGTAATATGCTGGTGGACAAAATGAACAGCCTGCTGAAAATATTCAATGGTACGGATATGCTGATTGCCGCTCATTGCGAAGATCAGGAAACGATAAAAGCCAATATCGAGAAATACAGGCAAAAATACAAAGGAGCGGATGACATTCCTGTCAACGCCCATCCCGGTATCCGTTCCGTTCCGGCCTGTTACGCATCTTCCGAACTGGCCGTCCGTCTGGCGAGAATTGCCGGAGCGCGCCTGCATATTCTGCACGTATCCACGGCCAAAGAGCTGCAACTGTTCAGTGACGAGCCTCTGGAAGACAAGAATATCACATCCGAAGCATGCGTGGCGCATTTGCTCTTTACACTGGCGCACTATAACAGTCTGGGCGCACGCGTAAAATGTAATCCCGCCGTCAAACGGAAAACAGACCGGGAAGCTCTGCGGGCTGCCGTCAACTCAGGGCTGATTGACGTTATCGCCACCGACCACGCTCCTCATCTGTTGAGCGAGAAAGAAGGCGGAGCGCTGAAAGCGATGTCAGGTATGCCTATGATACAATTCTCTCTTGTCAGCATGTTAGGGCTGGTGGATGAAGGCGTTTTCTCACTGGAAACGGTTGTACAGAAAATGTGTCATGCGCCTGCCCGAATATATGGTATTTGCCAACGCGGATATATCCGTGAAGGCTATCAGGCGGACTTAGTGCTGGTACGCCCCGACTCTCCCTGGGAAGTTACCGCCGACAAGATTCTGAGCAAATGCGGCTGGAGCCCTTTAGAGGGACATACGTTCAACTGGAAAGTAGAAAAAACGTTTGCCAACGGACACCTTATTTATAACGGTGATACGGTAGACGATTCTCATCGCGGTGAAGAGCTGAGATTCGATTATCCGTCGGCGGGAGCGTAATACATAACCGATTCAGAGAATAAATAAATAAATGTTGAAATATTGAAATTGAATTTATATCAGTAGCAATGAATGTATATCAGTAACGATGAGTGTATATCGGTAACAATAATGTAGCGTAACCTAAGGCTGAAAGCCTTTTTATCTTATAGCCCGGGGTAGCACCCCGGGAGCGTGAATATGAATAACATTGCGCCCTGTAAGGGCAATATATTTGCAGATTAATCTTTTGCCTTTTCAGGGCGCAGAATGTCGGGAACATTTATTCCCGGGGTGTTACCCCGGGCTATAAGATAAAAAGGCTTTCAGCCTTAGGTTACGCTACATTATTGTTACCGATATACACTCATTGTTACCGATACAAATTAAATCTAAACATTTACTTATTTACTTAACTTATTATATATACATTATCAACACTTATTATATATACATTATCCATTGTCAACCATCAATTATAAAATCCATGAAGTAAGTCCCTACATCAACTGGATTTATTTCTTCCATGCCTGGGGCTTTCAACCCAGGTTTGCGGCAATAGCCGATATTCACGGTTGCGATTCCTGCCGTGCCATGTGGCTTGCGGCTTTTCCTCAAGAAGAGCGTGCCAAAGCCGCCGAAGCCATGCAACTGTTTAAGGAAGCCAACAGAGTACTCAACCGATTGGATGAGGTAATTACGGTGCAATGCATTTACAGGTTGTGCAGCGCCAATGCGGAAGGGGACAATCTCCTTATCGAGGATACGGTGTTCCCTCTACTCCGTCAGCAGACCCCTCATCCGGACAGAAGTCCGTTTCTCTGCCTGAGCGATTTCATACGGCCTCTCTCGTCCGGGGTGGCAGACACGATAGGCCTTTTCGCATCTTCCGTCAATGCGGAGAGTGAAAAGTACTACAAAGACGACCCTTACAAACATCTCCTCGTACAGACCCTGACAGACCGGCTTGCCGAAGCCGCGACAGAAAAGATGCACGAACATGTGCGCAAAGTGGTCTGGGGATATGCTCCCGACGAATCGTTTTCCATTCCGGACTTGCTGGCTGAGAAATATCAGGGTATCCGTCCGGCGGTAGGCTATCCTTCCCTACCCGACCAATCCGTAAACTTCATATTGGATGAACTGCTGGATATGAAACAGATAGGTATCACGCTCACCGAAAACGGGGCCATGTATCCGCATGCTTCTGTATGCGGTCTTATGTTTTCACATCCCCGGTCACACTATTTCGCCGTAGGCAAGATTGGTGAAGACCAACTGGAAGATTATGCCCGCCGACGCGGTAAGCCGATTGATGAAATGCGAAAGTTTCTTGCAGCCAACCTGAAGAGTTAAGAGCCGGGAGTGTGATTTTCCGGTTTCCGTTACGACAAACAAATAAAAAGCGATTCGAGAAACAATACAATGGAAAATATAGAACAAGAGTTTATGTCCGTCATACGGGAATACGAGCGCGTCATCTATAAGGTGTGTTACCTGTACACCACTCCGAACGCGACTCTTAGCGACCTGTACCAGGAAGTAGTACTCAACATCTGGAAAGCTTTTCCTAAATTCAGAAGGGAATGTAAAGTCTCGACGTGGATTTACCGTATCGCCTTGAATACCTGTATCAGCTTCATACGGAAAGAAAAGAACATTCCGGAGATTGTAACCCTCACACAGGAAGCCGACCGCAGCGAAGAGGACGACGAGACACAAGCCATGTTACGGCAACTCTACCGGATGATAAACCGGCTGGGGCAACTGGAAAAGTCTATCATCCTGCTTTATCTGGAAGAAAAAAGTTATGAGGAGATTTCCGAAATCACCGGACTGACCGTAACCAATGTGGCTACCAAACTCAACCGTATTAAAGACAAACTGAAAAAGATGAACAAGGAGGAATAATATATGGAACTGGACGAACTGAAAAAATCATGGAATGCATTGGATGCACAGTTGCAAAAGGAACCTATCGCCGATGAAAAACAAATAAAGGAACTGCTTGCGAGCTATAAAACAAATACCCGGCGCAGCCTGAGGCGGCTCGTTGTCCTGCAACGCTTCTCGCTTGGAGTAGGTGCGGTGGGGCTGGCCGTCATCCTGCTGATATGGCTTTTGCTACCTACCTTCGGCTTCAATGAGCACTTGCAAAACAAGACTGCCATATTTCTGGCTTTCATCACCGTCACCATCCTCGGCGGTATGTGGTGGGACCGTAAAACTTACCTTTGGAACAGGAATACCCGGGTGGATGAGATGTCCGTAGCCGAAGTAAGCCGGCGCATGGCCACGTTCCGTTACTGGACTCACTACGAAGTGTGGGCAGTAGCTGTCTGGGCCGTTATCTTCACCGCACTGTTCTACTGGGTAATGGATTACTACACGATGCCTCTCATAGCGCAAGCCGCCATGCTGGGATTCTGCGTCATCTGGGACGTAATTCTTATTTATTTCATCTATAAAAAGGTTGTTTATAAGCATCTCGACAGTATTAAAAAGAATATAGAAGAACTCGAAGATATATGCACCGAATAACTCTTATACTCATTTTATTCCTGCTTCTGCCGGATATGTACATCTACCTGGTGTACATCGTAAAGAAAACGCGTAACATAGTCTGGCGCAGTACGTATTGGCTTCCTACCGCTATGTTGGTGGCCATATACATGTATTATATCTATATGACAGGGGATAATGCCCTTTCACATCATCCGCAAGGCATCGGCAGGCTGGCAGTGGCCGTGATGCTGTTTGCCGTTCCGAAAACGGTGTTCATGCTTTGCTCGCTGCTGGGTATATTGATGCGGGGAATCAGCCGGCTTCTGTCGCTCGTCATTTTCCGTACGCCGTTCAGAAGCCCCCGCTCTCCTTTCGTCGCACACCGGCTTCCTTACACACTGCTCGGATTGATATTGGGGGTAATCAGTTTTGCCAATATTCTTTACGGAGCCATTGCGGGTATCACACGCTTTGAGGTAAAGGATGTCGAATATCGCTCGGCCAACATACCCAAAGGCTTTGACGGTTATCGCATCCTTCAGCTGTCGGATATACATATAGGCAGCTGGCTGGGGAATCCGGAAGCTGTCCGGCATTTGGTGAGTCTGGTGAATGAGCAGAAAGTAGACCTTATTGTCTTTACCGGTGATTTGGTTAATCAGCAAAGCCACGAGCTGGACGGCTCCAAGGAGATACTTTCCCGGCTCCATGCTCCCGATGGAGTATATTCTATTCTCGGCAATCATGATTACGGGACTTACTACCGCTGGCGTAACCGAAAAGAGGAAGCGGCCAATTTGGAGTATTTAATAGAACAGCAAAAAGAGATGGGCTGGAAAATGCTGAATAACGAACATGACATTTTATATCATAAGGGCGACAGCATAGCATTGATAGGTGTCGAGAACGATGGGGAGCCGCCTTTCTCACAATTCGCCGATTTGCCCAAAGCCATGCAGGGCACGGAAGGCATGTTCCGTATCCTGCTCAGCCACAACCCTACGCACTGGCGACGCGAAGTCCTGCCGGGCTCGGATATAGAGTTAACCCTTTCCGGACATACGCACGCCATGCAGATGGAAATGTTCGGACATTCGTTAGCTTCTCTCATCTACCCGGAATGGGCAGGCATGTACTACGAAGGCAAACGAGCCTTGTATGTCAATGTCGGCATAGGATATGTGGGACTGCCTTTCCGCTTCGGTGCATGGCCCGAAATTACCGTTATAAAATTAGTTAGCGAGAATGAGTGACAAAATCTAAAAAAGGTCTATCTTTGTGGCAATAAAATCCAAAACCTATGAAGATACTCTATAATATTTATCAGATTTGCTTTGCACTGCCTATATTATTGGTGCTGACTATTCTTACCGCACTGGTCACAATTGTCGGTTCCTTATTGGGTGGCGCTCATTTCTGGGGATATTATCCGGGTAAAATATGGTCACAACTGATTTGCTATCTCCTGCTTATTCCGGTAAAAATAAACGGACGGGAGAAGCTCCATAAACATACTTCTTATGTATTTGTCCCCAACCATCAGGGGTCTTTCGATATTTTCCTGATTTATGGTTTTCTGGGAAGAAACTTTAAATGGATGATGAAGAAGAGCCTGCGTAAGATTCCATTCGTGGGCAAGGCTTGCGAAAGCGCCGGACACATTTTCGTAGACCGTTCCAGCCCCCGGAAAGTACTGGCTACCATGCATCAGGCAGAGGCTTCCTTAAAGGACGGAGTATCATTAGTGGTATTCCCCGAAGGTGCACGCACATTCACCGGACATATGGGGTATTTCAAGAGAGGGGCTTTCCAATTGGCAGACGAACTGCAATTAGCGGTAGTGCCTGTCACGATTGACGGTTCGTTCGAGATACTTCCCCGTACCGGCAAGTGGATACACCGTCACCGCATGATACTGACGATTCATGAACCGATTGCTCCCAAAGGACAAGGGGCGGAGAATATCAAAGCGACTATGGCGGAAGCTTACGCAGCGGTAGAAAGCGCATTGCCAGAACAGTATAGGGGAATGGTGAAGAATGAAGACCAAGACAAATTATGAGCAATAATTCATCCATATATACCCTCAAAAGTCATTATATTCCTAATTCCAAATGCTTTGGTCCGGACATTATCCCTTGCAAAGGGAGCTGCATGTGTTTTAAGAGAAAAAGGATTATGGCAATTTTTTTAACAGCAATTTACACCCAGCAATGAAGTCTTATCTACCGAATTAAAAGAAAGAAAAAAATTATCACCGATACAAGAAAACGACATTACTAATTTCATCAAATACAATTCAGGACGATATATCAATAATTTAAACGAATATATAGCTCACATTTTTCTTCAAACTCGTTTCTTCTTCATACTTTTCATTGATTAAATCATATAAAAAAAGTATTTCACTGCCATTTTCTAACATTAGCAGACATATCATAAGGACTATTTGTCACTTCATCATGACTATTTATTCAGTCAGTCTTCTTCTATAACCGTACTTTTGTGCGCAAAAGAAAGCATATTAAAAATATAACAAGACAATAATTTGAATATGATGAAAAGAGAAAAACAAAGGTATGAAAAGCCTATGATAAAATTCGTAGAAATAGATTTGAGCAGTTCTATCGCAAACATTGTCACTGCGTCAACCTATACAGGTAAAAACTCAAATGAAGCATGGGGTACGAACGGATATCAAGATAAGGATATTACAGTTGGCGGCAAAGATTTAAGCGAAACATGGGGTACTGGTTGGAATAATCGTAACCGCAATAATTAATAACAAGCATAATACTCAAATGGCAAAGTTAAAATGGATGTTCTTACTTGCTTTTTTAGCAAGTGGATTAGTACTGGGAGGATGCTCCTCTGAAAACGACATTATTGACAATATTGACAATAATGACAACAATGACAATACAGATAAGAAGCCAGACATTGATTTCTCCAAACTGACATGGACTAAAAGAACCATATCTTCTCAAATTGAAGCAGGCAGCAATACGAATATTAGCACAAGAAGTAGTGCTGACATTGGTCATGGTGGAAACCCTTCGAGTAAGCTTCCGGATGGCATAAAGTATTATATCAATGTATATAATAGTAACGCAACCGATGAAGAGTTTAAAATAGACCCAGCAGACTATTTAGAACTCACATTTGAAAATGATGCGATTATTTACTACACTGCTATTCACTATGATAATAGCGGAAATCCGTTTGTACTAATTTCTAATAAAGAGTTGCCAAAAGAACCTAATCTCGAAGAAGATAAGTTTATTTGGTTCGAAGTTGGCGAAACACAAAAGGAAGTTCCTGGAGAGAGACTCTTTTACTTTACAACTGAAAATTTAGCTGGTAAAGACAGACCGATTATAAAACTTCCAAGAACTAAAAAAGAAGAAGACTTATATTATGATGGGAATAGCTATGTAGAATATGGTGATAAATTATTTGCCACAGAAGGACATTATTTTGTTAAGAACAGTGAGAACAATGAGGAGATAGATCTCTATTACCTAGAAAGTGAGACAAACTACCCAACGCTTGCTGACAAGAACAAAATAAAAATGAGAAGATTGACGGGAGTTATTACTATATATACAATGGTAGTAGATGATTATGACAGTAATGGAGACCCTAAAAACATTGACGGAATAGATGGTGGGACTAGTACAGCAGAAGCTATTAGATTGACAAACAATGCCTTGCAAACTGCTCTTAAGAAAGTAAAAGAATCCCCGGAAGAATTTTTCTCTACAACAGATCTCAATGCTAATGATAACGAATTAAGGAAGTTTTTATCAAGTAACAAATTTGATGGCAACTATAGTGTAGACGACTACTTCGTTCGTAAAAAAGTATTGGAAAATTATCCTGTTGTATATAATTTCATTGAAGCAAAAGTAGAGTATAATAACGATGAGGAGCCTCTCTATTTATGCAATCTATCCTTTCCTACTTTTATGAATGAAAAATCAAGTTATCAATGGGGATCTGAGAATTCAGGCCAATTTATTTATGGTGTTAGTAGTTCTTGTGATAATTATCCATTTCTTCCCATCGGTAGCAAGTTGGTGCTTAAGCCAAGAAACGCATTAGTAATATTCATGGGAATGTCAAAACCTGACACAGATGAAGTGACATATAACCCACCTTCACACTTATTGCAAGTTAGGATTGCGCCAAGCAGCGATGTGGAACTGACCCCCAATAAGAGCCATAACCTTTATGTTGTGTTCACAATCAAAGACATGGTTCAAATGTTGGTAAAAGCACAGATGAACGATGCGGTCGGCACTCCTTCCCCTACGACCCGTTCAGCCTTAGAAGAGCCTGTCTTAGAGTTGCCCTCAAACAGACTAATTTTCAAATAATCCAAATAATATTCAAAAGGCTACATCCGTCAACAGCGGTTTGCAGCCTTTTGAACATTTATTTTATTCCCAAACAACAGACGTAGACTATCCCACATAATGAAAGCCACCCTGAAACCCGACTTTATACTACACAGCATCGCCAACGAAAAAGTACTCATCGGTGCAGGCCAGCAGATTGACTTCTCCAAAATGCTAATGCTCAATGATACCGCTGCATGGATTATCGCAGAGCTCCAAAAACAGCCCGCCACACCGGAAGAACTCACTTTGAGATTAACAGAAATATACGATGTCAGCCAAGAAAAAGCGCAAAACGACATAGAAGAACTGCTCCGTCATTTAGAAGAACAAGGGATAGTAATCATTGAAGAATAAAGCAAGAACACAATCGCTGAAACAGCGTTCTTCCAAAGGTCTACTTTAGTCCCGCAAAGCAGACCTTTACAAGCATACACCCCTACCTTACAAACAGAACATACAATAATTTACAGTAAAATAGTTCAGTCAGGAAAGAGCTTTTTTGTTCGTAACAGAAAATAAGCTTCCCAGAGACAGAATCATTGCCCCTACATAATTCTACTGGAAAGACGACATTTTTCCAACCATTTCATTATCTTTGCAATATTCTAAGATAAAGTGCAATGATAATAGATTTCAAGATAAAGAACTTCAGGTCATACAAAGACGAAACCGAGTTTTCATTCGAGGCATTGGACATGGATTTCCGAAGTGAAAACACCACGGCTATCGAACTGGAGAACGGAGAAACAATTCGTTTGTTGAAGACAGCCGCAGTGTTCGGTGCCAACGCTTCCGGAAAAAGCAACCTTATTTGGGCATTGTACAGTTTGTCCCACATGGTGGCAGGTTCTTTGAAGTACGATGTCAACACCCCTATACCCTATACCCCCTACGTTCTTAACTCAAAAACAAGAAATCAACCTACGGAATTTACTATCAACTTCATTGTAGATAGAAAACAGTACCGATATGCAATAAAGTTCGATAAAGTTATCCATCAAGAAACTTTATCGACAATGAAATGCAATAAAGCCGAAAATATATTCAATGTCGAGGTAAACGAAGAAACACTACAAAGGCACGTATCAATCGGAACAAGTTGGGAAAGCACTTTATTGGATATTTCAAACGCCCAACTGCTGCCTAACCAATTGTTATTGTCCATGTTGGGAACAAGACAGGCAAACGGACTGCAAAACGTATATTCATTTCTCGCCACATTGCAGGCGCAGCCGGTAGGAGATGCCATCGACCTGAAGTTCAACAGTTTCGACGTTGCAGAACGGATATTGAAAAGCAACGATTCAAAGCTATTCCAAAGGCTACGCCGATTGATACATATTGCCGATATGGGGATTGAAGACATTACAATGCAAAAACATAGTGATACCGAGTTCAAATTCCCGGATTCGGTTTCAGACGATGTCAGACAAACATTTATCAAACAAAACAAGTGGGAATTTGGAATGGTACATAAAGTAGTGAACGATGAAGAGGCACTCAATGTCACGCTCCCGATGCAGTTTGAATCTACCGGAACAAAAAACTTCTTCGGCATAGGTGCCCGGGTACTTGACATCCTGGAAACGGGAGGTTTACTTGCTTATGACGAGATAAATATTGCCATTCATCCTGCCTTGTTCAAATTGATAGTATCGTTGTTCAACAATAATAAATCCAATCCTCATAACGCCCAGTTGCTATTTACCACCCACGATGCCTCCATTGCGGGAGACGGGATGTTGCGCGCCGACCAAATATGGTTTGCCGAAAAAGAAGACGGAGCTTCCCAGCTTTATTCTGCACAAGATTTCGATGACATAAGCATCAACATTCCGTTTGACAAATGGTACAAGTCCGGCAGATTTGGAGCTTTACCAAAATTCGGTAACATAGACTACATATTTGGAGATAATGGCACGCTGTAAACGAACAACACACAAAAACAACATCGTCATACTATGCGAAGGCTCGGACACGGAAGTAAAATATTTTTGCGACCTGAAAAGTTATGTTGAAGAACTGCATCCCGACAGCTTCTCCGATATTAAAATACTTCCGGTAGCCGATGAGATTATCAGGGAAAAGAAAGGAAGTAGACGCAAGAAGACATTACGGCAACCCATTCCAAGTCTGCATTCAGATAAACACTACTGGTGCAAATGGGAGCATACAGATGAAGAATATGAACTGTATAAAGCACAACCTACCCGATATGTACGTGAAACCCAACTGTATATGGAAGAAGACGGTTATGTAGAAGGTTGGGCTGTATTCGATAAGGATACATTTACCGACCACCAAACAGCCTTTAAGCTGGCTGAAGAGATTGAAGGGCTTCACATTGCATTCTCGTCGCATTGTTTCGAGGAATGGCTACTTTTACATTTTGAGAGGAATCCGCATCTTTTCAGCGCCTCCGTCTGCAAAAATAATGATAAAGACCGGGGATGCGGAACAAATGTACCTGGGGACTGCCACGGTACAGTATGCTTGGGTGGATATATACGCGAGAAAAGATATATACCCGATTATGCCAAAAGCCAAGAATCCATATTCACTACATATACCCTGCCACATATTCCTCTCTGTTATCTGAATGCGGCATGGACCAGAACATTATCCGACAATCCCCCATACGAATGTAATCCGTATACAAACATAGACATATTGGTGAAACGGCTATCAGGTGATACCCGTATATTCCACTGGTATCACACAAACGAAAATATAGCATTATGCGGAACCACCATTCGTGTATCAATAGCCAATCGTACCATCACTATCGAAAATACAGGAAACAGGGCATTGATTCTGAAAGCCGATACCTGCATGTTGTGCAATGAATATGCTGAAGTAACAAGAAGGCTATCCTTAGATATTTTGGAACCAAAAAGCAATAAAAAAATACAACTTGCGGAAAACGAATATTTTCTGCATTTAAGAGCAGGAAACGATTGGAGTTATATTCTTACTACCCCATCGCACTCCTCTGCCACCGCCGGGTGATGCGTAATAAAGACAAACGTCTTCCCCCCACAATCCCGGCGTAAATTCCCTAACAGCAATCGCTCCGTTTCCGAATCGAGTGCAGAGGTCGCTTCATCCAGTAGTAGAATATGGCCCGGACGAAGCAGTGCACGGGCAATGGCAATACGCTGTGCCTGTCCCTCACTGAGTCCGCCGCCTTGTTCAGTCAGCAGGGTATCTATCCCATCCGGAAGTGAGAACACAAAATCGGCTACTGCCGTACGTAAAGCATGGTTCATGTCTTCTTCCGTAGCTTCAGGATTGCCCATCAAGAGGTTTTCACGGATAGTACCGCTAAACAGAGTATTCCCCTGGGGCACATAAGTAAAATTGCAGCGCGTGGACGGAGAAACAAGGCAAGCCTCTTCCTGCAACGACTGCGGCTGCGCATACGAACACGATTGCAACTGCGAATGCGAGCGAAGCACAATGCTCCCCTCTTCCGGCAGTGCAAGAGCAAGCAACATACGCACCAAGGTCGTTTTCCCTCTGCCGGTTTCCCCCATTACAGCCGTACAGCTACCCGCCGGAAACTTACAGGAAAAATGGCTGAATACAGGTGCCTCGCCGCCCACATAGCGAAACGTAATATTATCGATTTCCACATCGGGAGTTTCAGCAAAGCGTATACTTTCCTCATCGCTTTCTTCCGGCAACCGTTCCAGCTCTTCCAATCGGTCTATGGCCGTAAATACCTGTGCAAAGGAAGGTATCAGCCGGGAAAGGTCCAGCACAGGACGCTGTACTTTCCCCACCAGCTGAAGAAAAGCGGCCATTGTACCGAAAGTTATAGCCCCCGTACTGAGACTGACACTACCCCACAGAAAAGCGGTAAGATACCCCCCAGAAAAAGCCAACGATACAAAAGAACGTGCGGCAAGCGAAAATCGTGTACGCCCCAAAACCTGATTGCGTAGCGTATCTTGCCATTCGTCCAACTTACTGACACGGTTACCACTCTGTTCCAATGTCTTTATAACCGTCCTATGTTGCAAACTCTCCTGAATAACAGCCTGTATCAGGCTGTCACTTCTGCGAATTTTATGCGTATAGCGATGAATACGTTTCATATAATAACGGCTACCCAGCAGAAACAGCGGAAAGACGGCTACCACAATCCATGGCAGAAACGGGTCTAAATAACAAAAGAATAAAAAGGCCGCCAGCAACTGCACTCCGGTCACCACCAGTGATGGAAAAGACCCGGTAAGCAACCCCACTACCGATGAAACATCCTGCTCCACACGATTCACAATATCTCCGGTATGGAACCGTTCCAGTTCATTCCAGCGGCTATGCAGCAGGCGGGTAAAAAGACGGTGTCTCAGCGTATTTCCCAGCTCAATCTGCATACGTATGCCCACCCAACTGTCAACAATATTACAAAGCAACTGCAATACAAGCAAAGCGACCAGCAACAGAGCCGCCCCCGGCAAACTGCCCGTAACCGTCCCCGTAGCAATATCTATCACATATTTAGATACCCCGATAAAGGCCAGGGAAAACAATACGGACAATGCTCCCAGCGCACAACTCACCAAAACCGCCCAACGCTGTCCGGCAGAAACTCTCCACAAATAGCAGATTTTATCTTTCAGATTCTTCCCTGTAAGAGCAGGTATCAAGTCGTCTTTCATCACTCAATATTTATAATCGTCTATACAATGCCAGCAAATACCGGCGACAAGGCGCCAGCCTCACCCAACAATAAGAATACGTGCGCCACAACACACCGTCGGCAGCATACCTCTTGCCTTTCCGTATCACGGCAATCACCTTCCCTGCAACTTGTGCAGGAGTTGTTTCCTCGGTTTGTCGCAGATTGCCGTCGCCTTGCAATATAAGTCTATCATCCCTGCGGGCTATAATACGATGCAACACAAACCGCCCTTCCGCATCCTTTGCCAATACGGTAATCCCGGTTTGCAGCTCCTCAGGAACGAAACCACCCAAAGTAACACAGTCACGACCATCCGCCAAAAAAGGATTCATACTGTTTCCCCGCACAGGAATAGTCACCGAATGTCCTTGCTCAATCAGCCGTGCCACCTCCGGCAATATCACTTCATTATCAAAAACCTTTTTCATCCTCTGTACACGTTCAGTTCTAAAAAAAGAGTATCCGTTGAAAAAAGAAGGCCGCCTCATTAAATCCTGAGGCGGCCCGCAAACAAACAAAACAAACAAGAAAGTCTTTTATGACTTTCCGTTCAGGCATTCCCGCTTCGCTAAGCAGGAATGCGAACTCGTCTCACGACGACATAGGACGTTATGTCTATTTATTTGTCAACCACATAATGTATTTTAACTTTCACACAGCGATTCAATTTTGCATTCAGTCCCTGTGTACTCTTATCATTCACGGTGGCAATAGGATCGGTCAGTGTGTTGAGAGAGAAATTGCTTCCCACCACTTTCTTGAACCGCTCATTTTCCTTCAGCCATTTGATAACCGAATAAGCGCGGTTGTGAGCCAATGTCTTATTACGTTCCAAACCAACATTGGCAGCATCCTTACCCGTGTAGTTGTCCTGGCTGGTAGCCAATCCCTCAGCCTGTACGTGCAGTATTCTTCCCTCTTCAAAGATTCTCTTCAGAGCGCTCACGGCAGCGGAGTCGGCAAACTGTCCGGTATAACCTTCGTTACCCTCGATAGCTGCATATATATCGGCAAAGCTGAACAACTCGGCATCAGTATCCGGTTTCATGTTTTCTTTCACCAATCCGAGGCCGGCATGCGCATTCAAGCCGTAAGAAGTGCTCTCTTTATAATTGTCTCCGCTCATCAGGCTTTGATTCTTGGTAGCATTATCCACACGATAGTACCAAGCCTTGTTCCCGCTGTATACAGGAGCATAGTAATATCCGTTTTTCTCTTTAAAGGCATTCATGCTTTCGGCATCCATATCCAGTGAAATAGGTGAGGAAGATATTTCATAACCGCGTGAAACACCTGCCATACCGGACGACTCACCGGCTTCATCCGTAGCCACATCCGTAGTACGCAATGTCGACAGCGAAGCGCCTGATGCCAAACGTGCAGCTACCGCATCATTGTCCTCGAACTTCTTCTGAGTGAAAATACCCGATGCCAAGTAATCGATGGAGTTCACCGCAGCATCAAACACTACCGGAGCATCATCCCGCCCTGAATAGTTGTTCGGGAAGAACACATAAAATACCATTGACTTATATTCAGGACAATCGCTGATAATCTGATTGATGACGGGACGGGTAATATACACCGGTTTCGCACAAGGCGCACATCTCTCCCAACCGCGTTGCTTGAAGTAGTAAGTCATACCGATACGGATACCCGTATTACTGTCGAACCATTTGCTACCTTCGGCAACAGCCTTATTGGTCACACCATCAAAATTAGTCTGAAACAGGGTAGTATACAATTTCAGGTCTAAAGACAGATTTTTCTTTTTGGAAAAGAAACGGCTGTATTGCATTTCGAGGTGTCCGCTCCACTCATTACGCTGCTGAGGAATATCTCTGTGATGCAAAGCGCCGATACCCGCAGAAAAGATAAACTGGTTCATCAACTTGTCGGAATCGATGCCTTCGTATCCGCAGAAAAGACGGGACAGGTTGAACATAACATTGGCATTCAAATCCCACCATTTGTTCTTCGTCTTCCAATAAGGAACACCGTCACTATTTATTAGAATCTGTCCGTATGTAAAAGGAGTCGGTTCCTTGCTATATCCGCGGGAGTTACCCATACCGAACTGAAGTTTCACACCGATGCCCGGAGTAAACCACTTACCCACACCCACATTAAAGTCGGGAGAAAGTTTTCCTGCGAAATCTTCTACCTTGCCATAGTCACCAAAGAAAGCATGATAGCCCACACTTCCCAGTACAAACCAGTTATCCCAGAAACGGTTGGTCACCACACGATACTCATCATCGGTAGGCTGCGGATTTTCAATCATGTCGATGGAATCCTGCTCCACCGTTTGTGCGCCGATACTACCGCTCCAAAGCAGGGAGAAGAGCATCATGCAAAATGCTAATTTTTTCATTTTCTCTTAGTATTGAATATATTAATTATTGTTATTTGTCTTTTCCGTCTAATAAGCGTTTTTTTCACCATGAACAATGTTGGCAACCGTTTTATAAATGATATATACATCCAGCCCGAAACTCCAATGCTCGATGTACCATATATCATTCTTGATGCGATTTTCCATATCACTCAACTGCTTTGTCTCACCACGAAAACCGGACACCTGGCTCCATCCCGTAATGCCGGGCTTCACAAAATGCCGTACCATGTATTTATTTATCAGTTGCGAATACTCTTCCGTATGCTTCAACATATGAGGGCGGGGCCCCACAATACTCATATCCCCCAGCAACACATTGACAAATTGCGGCGTCTCGTCAAGGTTCGTCTTGCGCAGTATGCTTCCCCAACGCGTCACGCGGGCATCCCCTTTGGTGGCCTGCATCCGGTCGGCATCACTGTTCACTTTCATGCTCCTGAACTTATAGCAATAAAACTCCTTGTCATTCAGTCCGTTCCTTTTCTGTTTAAAGAATACGGGTCCCGGCATGGTACACCACGTCACAATGGCCACCACTACATAAATAATAGGAAACAAAGTACATAGGAACACAAGCGAGAACACAATGTCAAACCCTCTTTTAAGCGCCTTATTGCCTAATTGGTTCAGCGGTTCCTGCCGCAGGCTCAGATAAGGCACAGTGCCCACCATATTAAGATACATCTGATTCTGCAAATAATTATGCACATCGGGTACACTGTAAAAATGTACCAGATTATTCTCGCAATAATTAATCATCGGCACAATGACATCCTTATGCTCCGAAGACAAACAGCAGAAAAGACTGCGTATATAAGTACGTTTCTTCAGAAATCCGACGACCTCCTGCGGCTTGCCCAAATATGTACACTCTTCAGGAAAAGCCGGATTGGGCTGATAATCGAAATACCCCACAACTTTATATCCCGACCAAGGCTGTGCCGTCAATTCATAATACAATTGCAGATTATTCTCCGTACTTCCCACCAATACCACCGAATGCAGGTTATTACCTTTCAGACGGGAGTTCTTGATGAAAAAACGCAAAAGTAATCTGAAAGACACGATACAGACAAACAGTACGATGATATAGCCCAAAAAGAAATAAGACCACACATCCATATACTGCCCTATGGCAAGAATCGCCCCGGACAAAACGGCAAAGTAAAACACGTTAAGGAATACAAGCGTTACAATCTGATAAGCATACACCTTTCTTTTATACAGAATAACCGACCTCTTCATGCTGCACAGCACATAGCACAGCAACAAGGTCAGTATAATCTGAGCTTTCGGAGCGCTCAGTATTTTCTCCCAATACGTACCTGCCAGAAAGAAGCAGAACAATTCAAAGATAATGCCACATAATAAAGTGTCTCCAATAATTACCGTAGCCTTTATCAGTTTACTATATGATTGTATTCTTACCATTCTTCGTTATCTGCTTGTTTCTTTTTATCAAGCTGCAAAAAAAGAGAAAAAACGGGTAAGCAAATAGACATTCGGTCACCAGTATGTGATAAATTGTCTACAAGGCAGCATTCACAGACTTCACCGAACTGCCTTTCAGCCTTCTCCACACCATATAGAGAGGGAAACAGCAAGCTTCGTCGGGCATCAGGCCAAACAGTAAGGAACAGCGTTTCAACCAAAAGAATCCGTTCCCCATCACCCTGCCGGCAACTGTTCGTTTGTTCTCACTGCACTGCTCCCGCTCCATTTTCAACAGATAGCCGTCTCGCCAGATGATATTTCGCAATAACTGCATATTCCTGTCATGCAAAGGTCGTAGCGGAAACTCCCTGACGCCCTTGATATAGACATCGATAAACCCGAAAAGCACCCTGCTGAACCTTATCATATTCAGCTCACGCAGTATCCCCACCAGTTTTTTCCTATCGAGCGAGGCATTGCGCAGCATCACCGCCACATCACACACCTGCTTCAACCCAATCCCGTAGGTCAGCACATGGCGACGTAAATGGAGAATCAGACAGGCAAGATACAGCTCATACCCCTCTTTATCCTCATGCAACAACTGCGTCAGCCTGTTATGCACCACCGGATTATACAGATATTCCCGCTGCCGATGGAATTCAACGAACACTCCCCTGTTCCGGAGCACAACATCTTCGTGCTCCACCCGATAAGGCAATTTCCACTTTTGCAGCACCTCTTCCAACCTCTCCCAGCCCGCATGCACTACAATATCCAAATCGCCATAGCTGCGATACATCGGCCTATTGTACCAATGCGCCACCGACGGCCCCTTAAAGACCTCAGCCTCTATGCCTGCCTCTTCCAGACTTTCCAGCCAAAAGGTTCCCTCATTGGCTATGCGGCTGTTCATCCGTTCCATATATATCAACTGTGCAATCCACTGCCCCCACAACTCTCCGTCCGGACGCACGCCACAATGCGCGATGCCGTCCGTCACAATGCCCGACACTGCCTGCCGATGCCCCATATCGTATATCCGGCACCAATCATCCCGTGTCAGTCCGGTCATGTCATATCCGGGTTCATCCGGCTCCTCTCCCCACAATCCCAGTCTCAGAAAGTGGAAGAAGAGTTCCTCATCACGCCCCATATTTTCCATATCCCTGGTATTTACCTTCCCGCACCAATCCGTTTAATCCTTGCTCCGATAAACTGCGGCACCTTCCAGCTCATCTTCATCAGCTTTGCAGGTACTCCCGGAAAACCGTGCGCCCTGTATATGCCCACATCTTCCTTCCACATCTGCCTCCGTCTGGCGCTGTCGGTAGACAAACCGCCCATACGCATCCTCACAATGTACTTGTTCAGATACTCCACACGCAAATCCGCCTCATACAGATACCTCACCAGCAGGTCCGTGTCCGCCGCTATCTTATAGTTCTCGTTATACAATCCCCACCTGCCCATCACCTCGCGCCGGATGTACACCGTAGGATGCAGCGGCAGCCAGCCGCACTTCACTTTCCATTTCCGATAGTTCCCGCTAATCCAGTCGCGCACAGGCCTGTCCGTGTGCTCAAAATCCACGAACAATCCGTTGCCATATACCAGTTCGGCTCCTGTTTCACTGAATTTTCGCACAATATCCGAAATGACATGCCTGTCGAACAGAAAATCATCCGAGTGCAACAGCCCTATGATATCTCCGGTTGCGGCCTGCACTCCTTTATTGATGCCTTCGTACATACCTTTATCAGGCTCTGAAATAATTTTGGCAATCCGGTCCCTATATCGGTTTATCACCTGCAAAGAGCCGTCTTTGCTTGCTCCGTCCACAACGATATACTCTATATCCGGATAGTCTTGCGACAACACGCTTTCTATGGCCTGCCCTATGGTCGCCTCTCTGTTAAAGCAGGAAGTTATAATGGATACTTTCATCTGATAATAAAACAACGCGCTCCTTTACACATTATTGAAGTAATCATTTTCCAATCTATCGAACACATTCCGTATTAAATGCCATCGTTCCTCTTGGTCCGCGGCATGCACGTAGATACGTAGAATACGGTAATACTGGTTTATATCTACGCTAACTCCTTTTTTACCTTATAGTAAGTGCGGGTACTCATAGAGGCCATTTTGCATACCTCATTTATAGTCAAAAACTTACCATCCACCATATAGCTATAGCGAAATAGTTCCAAAAGGTCTCCCAATTCCAGGTTAGGCCCGAAATCCGCAGCTTGCTTGCTTTTCTTCATTTAGTTTAAATTTATTAAGAATGTTAAATCACGTACGGTTCATGACCGCCATGACGGTCATGAAATTTTGTTGCAACAAAAAAATATTGTGAACTTCGACACTTTTTAGAACCTGCCCCAAAAGATGCAGGCTCTCATTTATCAACGAAATAATTTTATATGAAAGAACTTCAACTCAGCCTTTTCAAAGGCTATCCGGATACCGTACCGGACACCATCACCCTACAAGGTATAATCAATCTGATTCAGAACGACCCGTCCGTACGCGACCATACAGAGAAATACCGTTACTACCATGAGCAAGGAAGCCTGTCTGCAGCTGCCCGCGAAAAGTCCTCATGCCCCTGCTTTGCCGTTGCCGTCACTTTTGCGGGCGGCAAGCAGCAAGCCCATATCCAAAGCTGGACTTCTTTGGGCATTGTAGACATAGACAACGTACCCACGGAGAAACTGCCGGAAATAAGAGAACAGATTACCGGCAGTCCTCACACTCTCCTTTGCTATACTACCATAAGCGGCAGGGGCATCCGCATCATTTTTCCGATAGAGGGCTTGACCGACGATACCGAACAAAACATAAAACTTTACAAGAAGGCTTTTGAACAAGGGAACCGTTATTATGCCGACCTCACGGGATGTACATGCGACTTGAAATGCAAAAATGCCACCCGCCTGAGCGGACTCGCCCATGATACCGGTGTCTATTTTAATCCCGACGCAACACCGTTCCACATCACCATCCCTCAGAAACGCACGCCCGGCAATGTAAAACCTGCCGGAAAACGATTATTGAAGAAAGCCCTGACAGCCGCCGGACGTATTCTGAAAAAAGAGGGCATCGCCTACGAAGCCCATCACCGTAACGAGTACATCATGCGAATGGGATATCTGCTCAACACCTACGGCATCCCCCTGCAGGAAACCGAGGAATGGGCCGCCCGGCAGTTTGCCGACTACGACGGCGATGCGGCAGGCATCATCCGCTCATGCTACCGCCACACCGACGAGCACAACACATGTCCGCTGACAGGAAACGGCTCCGCCCCATCCGAAGAAGAGGGATACGCCAATGTAGCAGAAATAGAAAAGTTTCTGGCCTCACAGGCCCTTTTCCGGCAGAATATCATCACACGGCAATGCGAAGTGGCCTTCAAAACCCTTGACGACTTTTCCGGCAAGCCTGCATATACCTCGCTCACCGGCCGAGACGTCAACACGCTGTGGAGCCGCATGAACAAAGAAATCAGCCGTGTCCGTCTGAACGATATTTATAATGTGCTGCACTCCGAATACGTGCTTCAGTTCAATCCGTTCCGGGAATTTCTGTTCAGCCTGAAGCCATGGGACGGCATCACCGACTATATTGGAGAACTGGCCGACACCGTCCGTGTCAAAGGAGATCAGCAGCGCTTCAAGCACTATTTTCGGAAATGGTTTGTCAATATTCTCCCGACCTTGTTCGAGGAGCATTCTGTCAATCATGAAATACTGGTACTCATCGGTCCGCAAGGCAGCTACAAAACCACTTGGTTCAACCATCTGCTGCCGCCCGAACTGCAACGTTATTTCTATACCAAGATGAACAGCGGCCGCATCACCAAAGACGACCAGTTTACACTGACCGAATTCGTGTTAATCTGCCTGGAAGAAATCGACGAGATGCGCCCTGCCGAGCTTAGTCAGCTCAAGGCGTTGGTCACCATGAAAGGCATCAATGAACGCGCCGCTTACGGACGCAACAAAGAACACCGCACACACATCGCCAGTTTTTGCGGTACAGGCAATAACATTCAGTTTCTGAACGACCCCACCGGCAATCGCCGTTGGCTGCCCTTTGAGGTAGAGGAGATTAAAGACCCCAATCTCTATCCTTTCAACTATGAAGGGATATACAGCCAGGCATTCGCCCTTTGGAAAAGCGGCTTCCGGTATTGGTTCAATCGGGAAGAAATAGACGTACTAAATGAGCATAACCGGAATTTTGAGACTCCCAATCTGGAGAAAGAGCTGATATTAACCCATTTCCGCCGGCCGCTGCCCGGAGAAAACGGTATTTTCATCACTACAGCCCATATCCTGAATCGTATCAACGCTCTTATCAAGCATCCGCTCAGCTCCACTAAAATCGGCATCATCATGAAGCAACTGGGGTTTGAGAACATCCGTTGCGGCGGTCAGCGAGGATACAGAGCTGTGGAATACAATGCCGAAGAAATCTATCGCAATCAATGCGCCGCCGCCCGCTACGGCAGCGACTCTTCAACCGCAGCCGAGCAACCGTAACAAATGACACCTTGACACCTTTGACACTTACTTTTTAAAGTCGTATGCAGAATTTATATATATAAAATCCGTTTTCACCATCATGCATTTATTAACAAACCATTATATCTAAAACTTCCATATATAAGTGTCAAAGGTGTCAAGGTGACAAAATCGAGACTACTTTCACTGCCTGTCGAGACTATCCTCGGAGCCCTGTGAGAGTAGTCTCATCCGTTCACGAGACTACTAATGCCGGTCCCCGCTTCAAGGCCTGCCCAAATGTGCAAAAATCAGCTCTACCTGCCATGAAGTAAATACGTGCTGACGGGAGTAATATCCCGCATTTTGTAAAGCCTCGCTGAGTGCCTTGTTCAGTTTAATCCAGCGTGCCAAGCGGTTCAGCGCCGATGTCGGCGCTATATCGGGAGCATAGGCCTGCGCCAGTTCCTGCTTGGAATAAGGTTTGATTTCCCAACATTTCTCTAAAGCCGTTCTCTCTGTATCCATAGTTGTTTTCATGTCCATAACTTTTTGATTTTTAGAGTATAAAGTTACAAAAACATTCTTACACAACCATCACTTTCCGTCCTTGTTTTTCATCTTATTTCCTATCCGCTCACGCTCTTTCCGCCATATTCATTTTCGCCCTTACCGCAGGTTGTATCTTTGCTTCGTAACCAATTAATAATTTATTTTATGGCATTAAATTACAGTATTTCCATGCTTTCCAACCCCATGAAACCGGGTGAAGCTAAAAAAGCCTATGCAAAGGCACAAATCAGTCAGGAACTGACGCTGAAAGAGCTGAGCCGCCTCGTGGCCGGTCAAACCACCGTGAGCCGCGCCGATGTATCTGCCGTGCTGATTGCTACCGTGGACAACATGATAGACAGTCTGCGTGCAGGAGAACAGGTGGATTTCGGAGAACTGGGAAAGTTCCGTCTTCAAATCACCAGCCGCGGAGCTGAAACAGCCGAGAAATTCACCGCAGCCAACATCACCGGGGTCAATATTCAGTTTGTGCCCGGTGAAGATTTAAGAAACATCTTTGCAGGTATGGGCTTCACCCCTGTGCCGACACGCGCGGCAGCCCGTGCCGTGCTCAAAGCCCAAAAGGCCGGGGAGACAATGGTAGATATTTCGGGAAAAGACACTTCCGGCGGCGGTTCCACAGGTGGTGGCGGCAATAGCGGCGGCTCCGGTGAAGAGGAAGAAAATCCGTTAGGATAAAACCGTCATACGGACCTATTTCCCTTTTATCATCACATTTAAAATTTCAAATCAACAATTATCATGAAGAAAGAATCAAAATCAATCTGGGGAGTTATCCTCAAAGTAGTTATCGCCATCAGCACCACGTTGGCTGGTATATTCGGTTTAAGCGCCTGTACCAAATAGACGTATGAAATCAGGCAGTTTCTATCAAAACTATCGGGAGGTTCGCCTCCTGATAGTTCATTGCAGCGCCACACGCTGTAATCGTGACTTTCCGCTCGATGCCTTGCACCGCAGCCATCTGTCACGCGGTTTTGCCAGTATAGGTTATCATTTCTACATTACCCGCGAGGGCAAGGTGCATATCTGCCGCCCCGCACATCAAATCGGGGCACATGTCACCGGCTGGAACGACAAAAGCATCGGCATTTGCTATGAGGGCGGGCTCTCGGAAAAAGGCGTGCCCGCCGATACACGTACGTATGCACAAAAGTGCTCGTTGCTGGACCTGCTACGGCAATTGAAGGCAGATTATCCGCAGGCAAAGATACTGGGGCATTATCAGGTCAGTCCGAATATCAAGAAAGCGTGTCCTTGCTTTGATGCAAAGGAAGAGTACAAATTCATCTGAAAAACCACTACCATTTTATCCCATGATAATCTTTCAAAAACAATCCGGACTTCAAAAACTCCTTTTTACCGGAATAAAAATAAGAGAGAAAAGGATCGCACACTCTTGCCGCTCCGTCAGCTACAGTAAGAGGGGGCGTAAAACCACTTTCCAAATTTCTCTTTGCTATCGGATAAGGGTTTTCATCCGTAATCCACCCGGTATCAACACTATTCACATAAATTCCCAAACGCAGATAGTCCTCTGCAACAGTTCTGGTAAGCATATTCAAAGCAGCTTTGGCCATATTGGTATGAGGATGAAACGGATTTTTATTTTTTTTGGAAAAACAACCTTCCATTGCAGAAACATTTACTATGAATTTTTCTTTAACAGGGGCTTTCTTCAATAATCCCACCAACCGCGAACAGAGCAAGAAAGGTGCTGTCACATTGACTAACTGTACTTCCAAAAACTCTCTAAGCGACACATCCCAAGCTTTTGATATCCAACTGTTATGCGTTCTCAAATCTTCCAAAAAACCATCTTCATCGACTTTATCCGGCATAAAAGTCCTCTCAATATTCCCACAGTTTTGCTTCTGTTCCAAATAATACCGCAACAATTTACCCTGAACGGGAGACAATCTATGGTTTTCATGCTTTTCCAAATCTCTCAAGTGCCGGTAATATTCTTCCGGACGTGCAATAGTTTGAGCAGCATTATTAATAATAATATTCAAATAAGGAAGCTTTGCATTCATCCAAGCAATCATTTCTTCCACTTTCCTAATGTCCCGAAAGTCTATCCCATAAATCAACAGACGATCGGACCATTCCGCAAAGTCATTTTCCTTACTATACTTTTCCGCTGCATTTGCAGGAAAACGAGTGGTTATAAGTACCGTTGCCCCTTTACGCAACAAGGACAATCCGACTTGATACCCAATCTTTATGCGCGCTCCCGTAACCAGCACCATCATTCCTGCCATAGTAGTGTCCCTACACTGAAGTTGTTGTAACTTACGTTGATTGGCAGCATAACATTCGGAGCACATTGAAAAAGGAATTTCTTCCTTTTTTAATGGACGATGACAGATATAGCAATGGTCAAAATGACGACCTTTTGCTATCACGGACAATTTTCTTCGTACCATTTTCTATATATATTTAAAGCTCTCTGCGTATTTTGTGACAAGTTTTCCGGCAAGTCATCCCAAGCAAACCAACCGATTTTTTCATGCTTATCCGGTTCCCGGTTCACTGCCCATTCTGTATTACAGCTATGCATAGCGAAAAACAAAGAACACCAATGAGCATTTTCCGAAGGCAGGATATAGTCAGTGTACCCTATAAACCTGGCTGTACAATCCGCAAGTCCCGTTTCTTCACCAAATTCACGAATTATCGCTTCCTCTACTGTCTCACCATATTCCACCGCCCCACCCGGAATCGACCAGCAGCCGACTTCCGGCGCTTTCTTCCTTTTCAACAAAAAAAGCCTGCCTTTGTTGTCTTGCAATACCCCGCCTACACCTACTCTTACACTATTCATATTTGCTTCCATTATGTTTACGGAACTGTTGTTCAAACCCTTGTCTACGAATATTGTTCAACCATTCATAAACTTCCTTCGGTGCATATCGCTTTTTTCCTTCCAAATCTCTTTCTTTTTCAAGAGCCAATGCCAAGAGGGCATATTCATCTTCGATGGAAGTATCAAAAATACCCCGGTCGTCCGTATTGACAGAAACCGATACTTGCGGACACAGTTCTTCTTCACCTATTGAGGGTAATCCCAAGCGGTACAATTGTGTAATGGGGTGTTGCGCATAATGTTTAAAACTCCCAATCAGATGATTGGAAGTTATATTGGCTTCAACACTTATATACCTTGAAGCAATCTCCTTGCGCATGGCATGCTGCACTTTCTTTATCAAGCCTATGATTTCCGATGACAAACATATTTCGCATCTTTCCTCTCCTCTTCGCCGAACACCGCTGTCATAATGATAATAATGATATAACCATACAGCAATCTTGTCCTTTCTCACATGAGCCATATCAGCAGTCAATGTATTCAAGGCTGTAATTTCCCACCAAGTGTGATATTGATATTCAGTAAGTTGACTTATCGGGTTTAGGTAATATGCAGGATCATCTCCACGCAACAGCCATGAATAGTAATAAGTAGTAAGGTTTCTGCCAGGATCCAACAATTCATCTTCAACAAATATATTTTCTCCTTCCCGCTCCTTTTTTCCTAAATAAATTTCATCATAAAAGTTCTCAAAAATATTTTCCAGTTCTAAAGCGACATTAACAGAAAGCTGTATCCCCAATTCACGTGCCTTGTGATGGAGCCAAGCCGCATTGTCCAGCATATTCTGCTTAGACATGACCACCCGATGATTACGATGTTTATAATATAAATCCACATCAATTCCCAAAGCCAAAGCATGTCCGATACGATCTCCGGCCTTCAAATTCAAAAATAACACCGCCTCGTCTATAGCTCGCAATCCATCCGTAATATCCCAAAAGTCCTCACCGACATGATAAGTAAAATTCAAGGAACGGAGTCCTTTATAATGGTCATATCCCAACTCATGAAAATCCGGACTATAATTACAGAAACATTTCATATAACGATAAACCGGTCCGAACACTTCCGGACGACAATACAATTCAGAGTTAGCAGCATCCACTCCTACAATCAATTCTGCCATACGCGGTCTCTCTCTCACCGTTTCCAGTATGGCCTCTCCCTGTTTTTTTATTTTCCGACGAAATCCATAATGCCTATAATCTACCATCACACACGGGTACTCGATCAAAGAATTCAACCTATTGTCCGATTCGGCATCACGTTGTTTAATAAAATGCAGTATGTAATAATGCTTCCTACCTTTCTTTTGCTTTTCTCTATTCTCTTCACTTGTTCTCTCTCCTGGCAACCGTCTGTTAATCTGCCGTTCAAGTAGCTCAATAGAATGAATCAGCTGGGAACTGGTATCCTTAGGGGTAATCCGACATTCCAAATACTTAAGATACTCTTTGGAAAAAGCCATATCTACCGCCAGTTTCGGTATGAGTTCCTGATATCCCCAACGTCCTTCTATAAATATCTCCTTACGTCGTTCATAATCGGAAAAGTTACTAAATCCCGCCTTTTCATTCAGTTGTATCAGTTCTCTCCTAATTTGTCCTTTCTGTAATAAATAAGCGTAAAATAACCATTTATCTTCGGCGGAAGCATTTCCTGAAAAGATGAGATAGAACATATTATACAAAAGACAACGTTCTCCCGATAAGATTTTCTCTGCAAGATTCCAACGTTCCACAGTTCCGAAACTGTCCAAAATCGCATAATCCGGATAAAAAGATTTATCGCCGATTTCCAACTTGCTTCCTTCCGTAAATTTATAACTATCTATCAGGCCATTTACTTCCATAATAGCCCCTACTGTTTGGATAGCCATCTCATCCTCGCATTGTAAAATCACTAACAGTACCGGAAAAAAAGCTTCCGCCTTTTTTTTATTTGTAATTCTCATAAACAAATAATAGCGGATGGCATACGCTTTTATAGTAGTCAAATGAGCTGTTTCCCACTTTTCATTATCTGTCGTAATTGTTTTATGCGAAAGACATTTCTTTAATTTTTCAAACTCTGCCTGCCGACCAGACATATCATTCATCAAAGAGAGCCAATTCAATTCATAATTCAAGGAAGAACCCCGCAGATGAAAATGCAGGTCACACACACCTTTCCGCAAAATGTGAGCAATGGAAGGATTATCTTGCATCAATACCACAGGCCAGAAAAAAGAATCCCGTTTTATATTGGCATTGAAATTATTAAAAGCCAAATAGGAAGTCGTAAACAAATCCTCCCCCAACTTATAAGTGAGCATGCGCCATCTCAATAACTCCTGAAATCTGCAACATGGCTGAAAATCTTTTTCAATCAGTACCTTTTGACTGAAATGCAATAACACATAGAAGAAGTCGGGCTGTCTATACTCCAAGCACTCTGTAGGAAAGGATATCCAATCCGACCTCAGCAAATAATATAATTCCCTTACCTGGTCTATCGTATAGCATTTGTTCTCTATCATAAACTTGCTGCAAAACATATCCTCCGTCACTCCTAAAGTGGCATCCCAGTCTTTTTTGTGATGTAGGATCTCCGCACTGTTTATTTGAGAGAACAAAGTATCGATAACCGCACGAATATTATCCATGACTTATTAAATAAAATCTATATTATTGCTTTTATTGATTCTCAAGAAGGGATATTGTCTTTAAGAGTCTGTATATATTTTATCAAAAATCGCCTTATACTCCTCATTTCCAGGACTTAATAGCTCTGCCATAAAATCACGAATAACACCGAAGAATTCATATTTTATATTAGCTTGTAATCCTTGTCCATTCCTATAAGTTGAGATTTCAATCTCAGCAAGATTGTCAAACATTTTTTTGAATAGTCTTACAGTATCACCACTTTTATCAGGTCTTTGACGCTGAAGTCGATAAGAAATCTGCTCCAACAAATCAATGTTTCTTAAACTCACTTTATAAACAAGTCTCTTATTAGCCCACTCATGATCACGCTTCTCGTTAGCAGATGCTTGTAAAGGCTCATTACCTATAATGTAGTCTAACATTGCTAAATATAACGGATATTTAGCTTTATTTGACAACATCTCATCTTTAAATTTCTGCTTTGCACTCTTTTCCAGTTCGCTATCTTCTTCATCTTTCTTTGGATTTTCATCTACCTTTTCTACTTCACCAGAATTCTGAGCTTCAATAGGTTGCTGCCCCTCATTTAAATTCTGTTCTTGTTCTCCACTCTGTTGCTGTTTTTGTTCCTGCTCCTCTACCTGTTCTCCCTCTTGTCTTTGCTCTTGTTCTTTTATTTGCCCCTGTTCTGCATCCTGTTCTTTATTTAGCTCTTTTTCCTCATTTGCTTTTACCTCACGACTATTTTCCAAAACTAATTTATCAAAACGGCCATAGCTTTGAGCTACATTCACCAAATTATAAAATATGGAAAGCACATCAAAACAAATATATTTACGGGATTGAGCTATGTTCTTTTCATAGTACACTTCATTACGTTTCCTATATTGAGAAAAAGAACTATTGCTTTCTTTTTCCTTAGACTCCACCACAAAAGAGGTTGTAAGTAAAAAGAACTCTACAATCTTTCTTAGAAGTTCTTCTTTAAAATTCTCTTTAACAATTTTACTACAAATATCCGTTTTGGGTTCCCTACCAGAAATGTACTTAATCAAATCACTTATTGCCTCATTATCTATAACTCTTCTACATCTTGAAACACTTCCCTTATCCTTATCTATCTTCTCATAAGGAGCTACATTCAAATACTCAGAATTCAAAAAATTACCATTAACAATATCTCCATAGACAATCTCATTATTAGTCAATATCTCCTTATTTATAACTTCCTTTTGAGTCAATTTTTTCTTTTCTTCTGCTATCTCCTCTCTTTTCCGGAAAGTCTCATATAAAGAAAAAGTATAAAATGTTTTCATAGCAAAGAAAAGTTTCCGATCGTCTTCTTGGTATGAAACTTTACCCAGCCAATCCAAACATGCCAGTACATCTCCCAATGATATATTATACATCATATTCTCTTCATCAAGAATATTCTGCAACTCTTTCATACTGCTATCACTCAATCTACTTTCTTTGGTCTCTTTTTTATCTTTTGCAGCATCTTTAGGGTCATTACTGATTTCTATATTCCTTAAGACTTCAAACCTCCGTTTCAAATGCTTTATTACCGTCTGATTGATAAGCCCATAATCCTGTATATCCCGCAGCTTTTGTATAATTGAGAGTCCGCCTTTATCCAAATTATTCGTACACCATACTCCATAGAAATATTCCTTAAAAGGAATAAGATTGGGTAATGCTCCCTCATGACTTTCCACGTCATCCAGATTATACAGCAAATGCAGCAAGTTACAAAACTCACGTAAATTATAGGGAATGATATAATTGACTTGCGATTTTGTATTATAAAATAACAAACGGGTCTTTTTGTAGATTTCCTCCAATATACCGTTTTTCATCGGAGAGAGTATGTTGACTTTCCTTACTTTCCCTCCTTGCTTACGGCAAACCTGAATATCTTTGTCAAATAAATCCTTTACAGAAGGCATTATAATACGTTGGTTTAGAGGAAGCAGTTTGGTAATATACCGTTCTACTATATGATTCACCACCTCATTATAATTATCATCCCCTTTAACAGTCTTATTTTCAATATATTTTTCCTCTCTCTCAAGCAATGGACGAAAATCTTTTGTATATTTAATCCGAATCACATTCCCCAACTGCTCCAGCTTAACCGCCATCAAAATAATCAACTCCGGCATATTGAGATAACGACGAATGCACTCCACTAATCCATAACCATCTTTCATATCCAAATCTATATCGTCAATGCACAACACCAATTTGCCATTCGTATCTTTATAAATATATTCCAGATAGTCCCGTACCAGCTCTCTAAGAACTTCTTTCAATTCAAGGGATGCACTCAGATCTTTCAATTGTTCAAGGTCACCAAATTCAGAAAATTCAAGTTTTTTTCCCAACAATGGAAATATCCGTCTAATCTCTGCAAAACGGGACAAAAGCAACTTCCTGTCATGTCTATATTGTGGTTCCTTTTCTTCCTTTTTCATCAAATCACGGAACAAAGTCCCAATAAACAATTCCAAGATATTATGGTTACTGTCAAAGAAGAGCGGATCAATCACCTCACATCTATAAAAAGAAGTTTCTTTCAAAATATCTTTATAAATATCTATCTCCTTTTCCTTTATTTTTGCTTTATCTTGGTTTTTCTTTACACTATCTTCAATTTCAAACAAATCATCAAGCACAACCTTATGATCCCGTTTCTGCATACACAGTAGTTCCCTCGCTGTCAACATACACGAAGTTTTACCCGAACCTCTTTCTCCTGCAAAAACAAATATATTATTGGGAAATTCCCAAGAAGAATAAATGGCATCCTGCTTCTCTCCTTCCTTACAAAGCAAGAGATGCTCAGCAATGGCAGACAAGATCTGACGATATTGTTTGTAAAAGATAGAATTCTTTACTGTTATGTCGCTATCTTCTTGAGTAAAAATTTCTATTTTAGGCCGAGTCTCTTCTCCTAAAATAAAGCTATGATCATACATCTTTTTTTCATTCTGTTCTCCCATAATATTATTCTTTTAATTTAAAGTATCTATATGCTATTACAATTTCCTTTATTTGTACTTCCGCATAACGGGTTCCCTCGTGGCAGCAAAAGCAACAAGCAAAACCTGAAGCTAAAAAAAGCAGGATACAAACAAGACCGAACCCACTTTGATACAATATGAATCCTACTATCAATCCTATCAAGGAAGATGCTATCAGCCCTTCATAAACCGCCTGCATTACCCAATATTTATTGATAAATGCCATCGTAGCAGCGGCATTTTCACATTCCCGCAAGTAGGTCCACATTTCCGTATAATACATTTTACAATCATCTTCGTCTGTATAATCTGCCAAAATTTTCTCTTTTTTATTAGCATACCTTACCGCTTCTTTAAAGCAGGTCATGAATCTTGTTTCTTCCACTTTCACCAATAACACATAATGCTTCCGCCTATACATTATGACTGTCGCTCTAATAGTCTTACCTATAGTAAACGAAAGTAAACCACATAAATAAGTAAAAATAATAGCAGCAATCACATTCAACGAAGTGCTACCAAAACTACCTAATAAATCATTCTGCCATAACCCATAACAAATAATGGAGAACGAAGCTATGCCCGAAACGATATAAGAGAAATCAAAGACTGTGAATATTTCACCTATCTTATCAATTATTTTAGTTACACTTGAAATCATATTTCACCTAACAAATTATTTACAAAGTCATTCAATTCCTACTACCTACTAAAAGCATATAGAATCGTGGTAACCATCTTTTCAGTAATACAGCTATCGGTATTGCTATCAAGATGAACAACCAAGGTGATAATAAATATGCAACCGCAAAACCAAAAGAAGAATTTCCCAATATAACAACCAGCAATTTTCTAACAATATTCAGAGCAGGTTCATGGAACAGATAAATGAAAAAAGTAAAACCGCATACCATTTTCAGTAAAGAATGTTCCTTCAACTTGAAATTCACTCCTACCAAACAATCATATAAATTCCATAAGCCTATAACTCCTAACGCCGTAATCGGTATATTCAACCATCGCCAAGCCACACTATCATAACTTAATTTCGCTATAGAAAAACCAAGGAATAAAAATAAGATAATTATTGATTTATGCTTTTTCAAATCAATTAGTAAAGCATCTCCTGCCATAAACCAAAATGCAGCAAAAACAGGAACATATTGTCTGATTTCTGTTAAGGTCAGTAAAAATAAGCACCCAACAATCAATCCCTTATGTATATGCTTACGCAGATAATACAAAATAGGAGAAATACAAACCAACAGAATCAAATCCCGCAAAAACCAAAGGTGAAAAGCATAAGGAGAACCGCCGTCTTTTACTTTATAAAAAAGAGAACATAGAATATCTGCTATCGGTTGTTGTAGTTGTTCTGAGAAAGAAGCACTATTGACAAACTGTTTGGTTCCAAAAACAACTTCTAAAAGCAGATAAAATAATGGGAAGAACAAGCATGCTACCACATAAGGAATTAAAAGAGTATGCACCCTTTTTCGCATCTTATGATAAACATCATTGATACTCCCCACATTCAAAAAGAACAAATAACCAGATATCATATAAAACATAGGCACTGCACACCGTCCTATTTCCCCCGATATAATATCTTGCAGCAAGAAATTGAATTGCATTCCTGCTATTTCATGGGGATAATCATGGAAACCGGAATGAATATATAAGACCAAGATTATAGAAAAGAAAGATACTACTTTTATCTTTTCACTGAAATATTGATTCATAAATGGGATATTTAATCTTTGAAATATATAGTGTATTTTAAACTGTAATACCAATTCTTCTTTTCCTAACTAAAACTGCCGGATTACCTTGATAAATTCCATCTACCTCAGTATTTTTTGTTATCACACTTCCTACTGTAGCTATTGAATTGATATGCATTGTAACACCGGGGCAAACCACAACTTCAGCTCCTACCCACACACCTTCTTCTATCACAATTGGCGCATTGCGATAAGGCATAGAGGGCACAGAATAATCATGATTTCCTGTCAGTAGTAATGCTCCTTGCGAGATACAGACGTTACTACCTATGGTTACATAATCCAAGTTATCAATCCAAGAGTTTTCACCCAACCAGACATTATCACCTATAGTCAGTTTCCAAGGAAACTTTATTATCACATTATTTTTTATAATTAATCCTTTTCCGATTTTGGCACCAAAAGTACGAAGTAATGCAACCTTTATCCCCATAAAAGGATTCCATGAGGCTCTTACCAATAAGGCATTCACGAAATACCATGCCGTGATTTTCAACTTACCGGCCCCTTTGTCAAAATCTCCTGCAGTAAAAGCTTGCAAATTTATCCGGTTCATTTGCTTGTCATTTTATGAAAAATATTACAAGTGCTTTTCAATAAAATGACGCAACCAACTATATGATTTTCTTCATTACAAGTAGAAATAAAGGTTACGGTAGAAGTATTATGCACATCTCCCTCCTCTCCACTCTAAATTTCCAATGGAGCGAGAAACAGAGATTCTATATACTTGTTTTACCCCCCCCCGTTAATATTAGTTAACATTTCATTAGCTAGTATATCATATTTTTCTTCTAAATATTTCATAATCAACTCTTTATCATAATAACACATTTGCTTTATCTCATATACTTTTGCATCAGCCAAAGTTCTGTACCACCATCCTTGTAAAAAATGCCATAAAAAGCCCTCTTTTCCATCAAGAAAACCCAATCTAATGAAATATCGTAAAAAGAAAAAGGCAAAAGCTCGCCAAAATAATGGCATTTTAATATACTTCAACTTCTTCTTACGAATAGCACTTGAATGCTCCCCGGAATTAACGACAGTATTCTCATACACTCCATATTCTGTCAATAATAAATCAATAGCTTCCCTCGTTGCGTATCCATTATGTTTTGTTGTCCACCAAGTCAATCCATTAAGATTATCATCGTAAAAAGGATGATTGAGTTTTTCTACTATTCCATCTGAAATTTGAATATGTTCATCCATAAAGCGATTTTCACACATTGCATATTTCACTCTGAATAAACGTAAAAGGATAAGTGGAATAATACCATGCTTTATATGTTTACCCATGAATATACGCAAACATGGTACTGTAAAACCATTTACATCAGAAGATATCTGAGGTAAACGCTGATGTAATTCATTAATCAACTTATCTGAAAGATATTCATCAGCATCCATACGCCAAACCCATTCTGTAGTTATTGGCAGATTTTCCAATCCCCAATTAAATTGCTTGGAATAATTTATCCATGGATTCTGATAAACTTTGGCTCCCAGTTTTTTCGCAATTTCCACCGTTTTATCCGTAGAAAATGAATCTACTATAAAAATCTCTTTTGCAAACTTCTTCGCATTATTCAAACAACGTTCAACATGAATTTCTTCGTTGTAAGTCAAAATTATAACAGAAATATCAAGCATATCTTTACTCTTTTATAATCCGCTTTTTTATAAACTTTGCAGGATTGCCTCCTACTACAGTCCATGGTTCTACATTCTTAAATACACAAGCACGTGCACCAACTACTGCCCCCTCACCCACCTTAACGCCAGGTCCCAAAAAGGCTTCCGCCGCTACCCACGCCCTATCTTCTATGATAATAGGTTTTTCTATTTGTTCATGCCGAGATGAAGATATATTATGTGAAGCTGTACAGAGATAAGCCCTCTGTGAAACAGTAGCATTTATACCAATAGTGATAGGAGCCGCATTATAACAGTCTACCCCCGATGCTATACAAGCATAATCTTTCATTTCCAAATTCCAAGGTATAAAGATTTTTGCAGAAGTATACACATTTGCCGTACTTGCAATTTTCGCCCCAAACATACGAAGCAAAAAACGCTTCCAAGGCATTAGTGTACTTTTAGGAAAAGGACGAGCCAATAGAGTCCAACATACCTCCCATAGCATCCGTTTAATACGATTGGTTGTGGTATATGGAGATACAAAATGCATGTAATCTATATTTTCTTTTTGCATTTTAGTTATATATTGTTTATTACTTTTTTATATAGAGCAACCATGTCTTCTGCCACTTTTTTTGAAGAATACTTACGTTCAACTAACCGACGTCCATTACGTCCCATTTTGCCTAAATCATTAACAGTCAATTGTAGGAATGCCCTTAATGCATTTATGGTAGGTTCTGTACCAACTTCTGTCCACCAACCACAATTTTCTGTTCTTAGCTCATGCCAAGGCGTACCTTTCGTCGTTACTACAGGAGTGCCACATGCCAATGCCTCTGCCACTACTATACCAAAATTTTCACTATGGGTAGGAAGCACAAACAAATCTGCATTACGGAATAATTCCCATTTTTTATCACCATATATACCACCAATGAACCGAATATTATCAGTCACTCCCAACCGAGAAGCCAACTGCCTCAATTCACCAATATAATCCTCCTCCCCCTCGCCGGCAATATTAATTTTATACCCTTTCAACTCATCCTTCATTACGGCAACAGCTTCAATCAGAAAGTTTATCCCTTTCTTGACATGTATCCGCGAAAGAAAAAGAATATCCTTCTTTCGTTCCCATGAAGTTTTCATTACAACACTATCAACATCTATACCATTTGCTATCACCTCAATCTTTCGATTATATCCCAACTTTAATAAGTTTTCTTTCTCACTTTCAGCAGTAGCATGGAGATAATCCGCCTTTACTACAGCATTCTTTTGATACAACAAAAGCGCAGGCACTTTTTTAGTCCAATAATGCCGTTTTATAATCCACGGTTCCAACATCCCATGAGGAGTCAATACAACTTTATACCCTAACTGTTGTGCCCATTTTTGAGCAAAAGCACATTGAGGCATCCAACAACAGTTTACATGAATAACATCCGGTTGAATTTTATTCAACAGCGCCTGCCACTCTTTCTTCATTCCATTCAAGACAGAAGAAGATATGTAGTGTATTTGGCTATTTTCAATACCTACTGGATTAAGACTAACATGCGAAACAATATGTAGTTCCACTAACTTGCCAAGTTCATTGGCTAATAACTGCATATACGCAGTAGTGCCACCCGAAGTGCGGTCAATACTGGGAATATAATGTATTATCTTCATTTTTGCCTATAAAAATAGCAACTATATCACAGAACAAGCTTTCTCAACCATATTTTCAGGTAAAAGTGTTTTTGCCAATTGTCTTGCATTGTTCCCCATACATACTAATTCTTCATGAGAAATATCAGTAAGTATTTCTATGCATTGCTTCATATCTTCAAACAGCATCCCATTCTCTCCACTCACTATATAGCTATACTCTACACATTGTAGTGTATGTTCAGAACGTTTAAAAGTGAAAATAGGCAAACCATATCCCATGGCTTCCACTATTGAGAGTCCAACCCAACCAGGTTGAAAATAGATATCTGCAATTGCAAAAAGATCCCTCTTTACATCCACATCATACACAGCCCCAAAATCGTGTACATTCCTATATTTTGAAAAGTCCGGTTTATTAATTCCATCACCTATTATAATAAAACCAAAACGTTTAGCATCTAACTTCTGAATGGTTTCCAACAATAAATCTACTCTACGGTGAGGCGAAGTAAAACGGGCACAAAAAATGAGTACACGTTCTTCTCTGATATTGTACTTATTCTTCAAAAGACAGATATCACAATCAGGACGATACTTCAAAATATCCTTCATTCCAGTAACTGTGTTGTTCAATGCAACAATTTTCTTTTTAGGAAAAATAGCTTTCCACTGTCTTTCCTCTTTCGGCATATATACCCATATTCCATCAGCTAATGCAATCATCCATTTTAATTTCCAATCCGGATATTTTTCTTCATGGATATAACGTTTCACCGAAATTCCCTGCCCATAAAGTATAATCTTCTTTCGATGAATAAATTTCGTGAACAACAATAACCAAGTAGTAAGATGAGCAAAATGCAACATCAGAACCAATGTGTCATACTTTTTTCTCAATATTATTTGAGGATTATAGTACAAGAAACCATGAAATTTTATATTGGATATAGATATCAAATTCTTTACATGTATGTCAAATCCATTTTTCTTTGCATCATCCATCGAATTATAGATATAAATATCCATGCACTCACATTGTTTACGTAATAAAGAAAAAAAATCATCACGATAATGAGGTACTTCTGGTTGAAGTAATGCTATTTTTTTCATCTCTTTACAATATAAATTTGCCGCGTTCCTTCATGTATAGAATCAAATGCGACCATTTTACCATAGGCATCCCAACGCGGATGAAGATCGCAATGCAATCCACTACGCGTAAAACTCATTTGTTCTATAGAAACAAACGACAAAACACTTTCATCTATTCCTGCAAGAAACTGTTCTGCTAATGTCATGTCAACCTGTTCCTTACCCATATAGTACTCACCTATTTCATTCTTTGCATTCTTTGTAAAATCATAAAAAAACAAAGTCCTTGTGTTAGTTTCTTTATGAGGATAAGTATCACAAATCATTATATTCCGATTTGTTGGGCAACACATTGGATGACCATCTTCTAAAAGAATATCTTCAGCAAAAGGAATAATGCTTTTATCATCAGTATCACCTACCATAAGAAAATGTTTACTAATGCTTTTGGAATGCCCTAGTACTATGCGCACCAACGATTTTACACCTCTCAATAAGGGTCTTACAAGAGGATTTGAAAACAATGGATTAGTACGCATAACATCAATGCTACTACCAGCACGCCCCCAAATGAAGATATTATTCTCATCGCGCCAATCATAATGGCTAAGAAATCCGTAAGCAAGGCAACGCAAATCACTGCCATCTGTTCCTACCGTCATCAACCTTGTACGAATACCGCCATCTGCCAAGAAAAAACGGTGAAGAAAAGCTATACGTTTATTATTAGGGCTTAATAGCAAATGTGTTACATAATGATGTGAGCCATTATTTGCACTAGTCTCGGCATCACACTGAGCAACATCTCCTATTGATACTAACAAATCAGAATGATTTGTTGCTATTTCTGTTTTGTATATACCATCTTTTAAGGGTATTGCTTCAGAAATGAATTTATCAGGAAGACCATTATATCCATATCCACCTAAACGAAATAATCGCGCATAATTTATTCCATAAGCCCATTTCCCATCCTTAGTAACACAATGTGCAGTATTATCAATTGAACCAATTTTCTTTCCAACAGTAACGTCATAAATATCAGCTCCCCAGTGATTACCAATACGATTATTCACAATAAATTCAGTATCACTTAACCACTGCTGCCGCGCACCTTGCGGATAATTTAAAGCCACTGTTTTCCCTAATTCTATAAAACGTTGCTCTTCCCACAGAGCATACCCAACTCCAAATTCCTCATTAGCTAAGGGAGGACGGTTAATCACATCCGTTTCTACAGATAATATTTTATCTCCTGATTTATTAAAAGCAACGATATCATGAAAACCAAAAAGATGATGTTTAGGTCCTGATGTAGCTTTAATTATTTCATATTTCATAATTCAAAATTTTCTTTTATAACTTTTTTTCTATAACAAATAATCCTTCTTATTTTTAACACTTCTTTTATATTCAAAAAAAGTAAATTGTAAATTATCATTTTCAGCATTCGTTTTATATAGGCATCATTTTTAGCCTTGTAGTCTAATTCATATTTCTTACATATATAACAAAAAGAATCAGACCCTTTTTGAGCTGCAAATTCGTTTTGTTTAGTACGATGTCCTGCCTTATGTAAAAAATGATATTTATCTAGAAAAACAGTCTTATATCCTTTAAGCAATAGACGTTCAGACAAATCAAACTCTTCAAAATACATGAATAAATTAGGATCAAACATTCCTATTTCTACAAATAGATCACTTCTAAAAAGCATGAATGCTCCACTAATAAAGTGTGTTTCTTGATTGAATTCATCCACTTTCGCCCCTTCAGGAGCAGTCATTTTGAGAAAAAATGAAGGTGCACCTCCTTTCTGGTGAATACCAATACAACCAATAGAAGTATCCTTATCAAACTCTTTCAGCAGAGATGTAAAAAGAGGTTCTATAAATTCTACATCATTATTGATAAAAAGAACGTAATCACTTTCATATCTTGCAAATCCAATATTATTAGAAGCACCAAAACCTGGATTAGAAGGATTAGAAATAAAATCTATATCATGATATTTTTGTATAAACGTTCTCCATTCCCAAGAGTTTTGTGGAGAATTGTCAACAATAATCAATTTAGCTTTATCACCTAAATCATTATATCTATGATAAGAATTCAAAAAGAGAGTTAGTTCTTTCTTGTCAGGCTTATATGTGACCGTAACTATTAATAACTTGTATTTTTTCATTTGAATAAATCGATAATAATTTAAAATCAATTCATAGAAAAGGGCTTGCGCGACTGCAAATAATTTAAATAAAATAGTGCTAACATAACAGCAAATGCAATACTTCCATTATTTTTTAAAACAGCGGGAGGACCAAATAAAAGAAGCTGAAATGAAGATATTATAGTCCATAAAAGATAAACATTATATGGTGATTCTCTACTAGACAAACCTTTCAATCCTAACTTATAGACTTTGATAAAAATCCATAAAAAAACAACAAAGGCAATTATACCATTTGAAACTCCCTTTCCCATCACAACGGAATGACATGGAATCAATTTTAAAGTTTCTGTTTTTACTTTACTTTTATCATCCAACATTCTTAATTGCAATAAATGATATTTTCCGGTGTAGTCAATCGCCCAACTACCATGCCCCCACAAAGGTTTGTCTAAGAAAGCAATAGTAGAAACAAAAAAATCCGTTCTTGCAGATAATAATATCATAAAAATATTAGAATTCCAATTTATTTTTTCAAATTGAGTCCGGTTTTGAGTTGTTCCCCATTCTCCACGTTTAACCTTAGGCATATAAACTAAAGATAAAAATAGTTGTACTATAATAACTATCACTATCATCCCTGGCAGAATCCTTTTAAATTTTATCGTTTTATATTTATCATATAGCAGCAATGCAAAGGTTGTAAAAAACATAGAGAAACCTAAAGATCTAGCTCCACCAATAATAATAAAGATAGAAGTACTAAATAATAATAAAAACAAATAACGTTGTATCCATTTCCATTTTGTTAATACAATTACATAAACAGATGAAACGGTGATCGGTGCAATATAGAACTTAAAATAAGTATCATCTCCCTGCTCGGAAAATCCAAATTGATCTCCAAAGATTATTAACCCTAAAATACTACATATAGGTATCCATATTATTAATGATATATTTCTTACCAGTTTCTCTAAAAAGAAAAGCATCAAAAAAAAAGCCATAAAAGTAACAGATACACCTTTTAGTGCATTTATGATAGTATTCTGCACCATAAATTCCGCAAAAATCTGAACCCCTATAAGCAAATAAAAGCCTATTGATATGTCATGCAAGTTCGGAATTCTTTTTCCTTGAACGTTAAGCCATCTAAGTAAATGTGGTATTTGAGTTAATACAAATAATTCAGTCAAAGATATAGATCCTATTAAATCTATACGTACATTCATAAACAATAATGCGGCTATGAATAGTATTGTTTCCTTTTTACTAATAAGATACATGCTCTGCAAAAGTTTTGTGGAATTCTTGCCATATAATTTTCCAATCAAACTGCTTAAGATATTCATCTATTGCCTCATTATCAAGAATTATATTATCACAGTTATTTATTAATGAAACTAACTCACTCTCTTTTTGAGGATCAAAAAAAGATACAACCTTTGATGAAAATTCACTTAAAGACCCCGCATTCGATGAAAACACTTTGCAATGATATGATAATGCTTCCAAAATAGGAAGTCCAAATCCTTCATATTTGGAAGGAAAAATGAAAGCTGAACAATTGCGGTACAAATAATCCAAATATTTGTCTTCTATGTAACCTGTATAAATAATACGATCCGAATTAATAAGATGATGCCCTTTACCACAAATCACCAGCTTTTTTTCCGTATTTGTAGCAAGAAAAGCTCTCACCATAAAATCTATATTTTTATGTGCAGCTCCTAAACCTACATACAAGAAAAAAGAATCCTTTTTTAAGTCAGCATATTCCTCTTCAATATTCTTAAACTCCAATTTATTAATACCTTCACGTAGTATAACCGATTCAGTATTGTATATATTCTTCAAATCATCATGCGTTGTCTTAGATACGGATATAATTAAATTGGCATCTCTAATTACATATTTAAAAAACAACCTTATACGTAATTTACGCAACATTACTTTAATAAAATTCATCTGAAAAAATCCAGTGACCATCAAGAACATTAAATCATGACATGTAATTATATGCATAGATTTTTTTTTATGCCAAAATGGACCTATCAAATCTCCTGAATGATAAATCTCATAGCTTTGTTTAGAAAGCCAAATTGAAAATTTCACATTGTCCACAAAAGTATGCCTCCCATAGGGACAAACAAATTGCTGGAAAGGTAAATCTTTAATATAATAATTCACTATTACTACTAAACTATTTTCACCATATTGCTGTACATATCCTTTTGTAAGTTCCATAATATACCTACTAATACCACTTAATTGCCGAGTCATACTACGACCATCTATTATTATTTTTGTAGATATTTCTTTCTTCATTATCGAGTAAATTTTTAAATTAAAATTCTTTTCTCCTCATGATTCAATCCCCAAAAAGTTATACATAATATGGTAAATAGAAAAGAGAGAAAACAAGAAAAAATAAAATAACCTTCTTTGAATGGACATAAATAACTTAAACGCTAACTATAACTATTCTAATTAAATATCATTTATAAGATTAGTCTCTCCTAAAAATATCTCTCGTATAAACCTTCTCCTTTACATCTTCCAAACAAGTGTCACACCGATTTGCAATAATCACATCACTTTGTTCTTTCAACTTTTCCAAATCATTTACTACACGACTCCCAAAGAATGTACTTCCATTTTCCAATGTAGGTTCATAAATAATCACCTCTGCCCCTTTTGCCTTAATGCGCTTCATAACGCCTTGAATACTGCTCTGACGAAAATTATCTGAATTCTTTTTCATAGTCAAACGATACACACCTACTACACAATGTCGTTCTTCATTAGAGTTAAAATCCCCCCGATTATAATAATCGTAATAGCCTGCCTGCCGAAGCACACGATCTGCAACAAAATCCTTGCGAGTACGATTACTTTCTACGATAGCTTGAATCAAATTTTCAGGCACATCTGAATAATTAGCCAAAAGCTGTTTAGTATCTTTTGGCAAACAATAGCCTCCATATCCAAAAGAGGGATTATTATAATGCGCACCAATACGCGGATCCAAACATACCCCATTAATAATAGCAGAGGAATCAAGCCCCTTCACTTCAGCATACGTATCAAGCTCATTGAAATAACTAACACGTAAAGCCAAATATGTATTAGCAAATAATTTTACAGCTTCAGCTTCTGTAAGCCCCATAAATAAAGTATCTACATCTTTTTTAATAGCACCCTCTTGCAATAATTCAGCAAATGTATGTGCAGCCTCTACCAAATGAGAATTATTCATATCAACCCCTACAATGATACGACTAGGATAAAGATTATCATATAAAGCCTTACTTTCACGCAAAAATTCCGGTGAAAAAAGTAAATTCATTTTCTTTATACCTTTAACTGCATATTTTGCATAAAGCGATTGACAATAGCCTACAGGAATAGTACTTTTTATTATCATCACTGCATTTGGATTTACCTTCAGTACCAAATCAATTACTTCTTCTACATGACTCGTATTAAAATAATTTTTAACCGGATCATAATTAGTTGGTGCTGCTATTATAATGAAACTTGCATCTTTATATGCGCTTGCGCCATCCAGCGTAGCATACAAATTCAATTTTTTCTCAATCAAGTATTTCTCTATATATTCATCCTGTATAGGAGACTTATGATTATTTATCAGCTCTACTTTTTCAGCAATTACATCTACTGCGGTTACTTGATGATGTTGACTTAACAAAACCGCCATACTTAATCCTACATAACCTGTTCCGGCTACTGCTATTTTTACTACCTCTGCCATATAATTACATCTCTATTTAATAATGTTCCGTCTACTTCATATCACACTCTACCATAATATGTGCTAATCTCTCAAAATTTATCTTAGTAGGATTCTATCCAAACAATGTTTTAGCCTTTGTTGAGTTAGCCTACAGCTACTCTACCGCGAATGGACAGAAATATTTAAGATTGACTTCCACCAATGCTTTGTTAGTTTTCACATCAATACTCTTTTCTTCAACACCCTTTCCTTCCCAATGAAGTTCCATATCTACCTCACAGAAAACCAATATGGAAAATTTGCAAACAGTATACATTTAGCCTGTAGCTATCAAAATTTTCCTCTTAACTTATTATCTAATAATATAATAAAACCGGAGAACATAATCTAGACTATAACATATCCATTATAAACCCTATTAAAAACACAACACCTCCCATTATAAATAATAGAATCACATCACTAGTATCCTTACACAATAAGATGTGTAACAATAATTAAAATCATCGAAAAGATTCGCAATAATTCAATTTCGCTACATCTTTCTTTCATCTTGCATTTTTATTGTCGTTACTTCTTCAATTGTCATACCTTCAGGAAGAATATATTTCTCATCTTTATGTTTAGCAAACCACTGGAATAAAAATCCTTCCAGTTCATGATTAAAAACTCGAAAAGCGACTTTAGAAGCTATCAATCTTGCTGGGATTCCACCTATTATGGAACCCGGATCTGCTTTAAAGCCTTCATTTCCAAGACTACTATTCACTAAACTATTTGATGCTACAATACATAAATCCGGAATGGTTACCCCCCCTGTAATAGTTGTACTATTACAAATCCAACAACCTTTACCTATTTTAATAGGATGTGTTGCTGGAGAAATTGTAAAATCTTTCACTTTCAGCATAAAATGATGATTTGACTCCAATATTTGACAACGATGTGCTATTCGAGATTGCTTTCCGATGGATATAGATTGATGACATCCTATATTAACATTATCTGCAATAATAACTTTTTCTCCTATTTCCAAAGTAGCATTTTTCTGTACCAATATACGATTACCACATCCTATAGAACATGGACCATGAAAGATTATAGAACCGACATTAGATAATTCACTGTCAAAATTCTGAAAACCAGGCATTAATTTTTTTGTTTTATTAAAAGATATCATACCTATTGATACACTGCCAATTATATCCATATCACCCACTAAAGTGTATATTTTAGGACTACCATAAATAAAAATCGGTAATTTGACTGCCTTCCTAAAAGGAAAACTTAGTAAATTAACATAAATAGTAGCTAAGGGATTAAACCAATGAGAGTTCATCACCCTAACAAAAGCCTGCACTCCATATCTATCATCAACCTTCTTTAATAGTTTTAATATCGAATACCTCTTATATAAATCACTTAATCTATTCATAAACAGTTTACTTTAAATACTATTCTTTTTATATATTGTTTTACAAGTTCTTGTTCACTAATCCTCAGACCGACAAAATAGATTATTGGTAATGAAGATAATACTGTAAATACAGTAGTCCCCATCAACCTAATAAATGACTGTTCAAATAATACGGTTATAATTATCGGAACTATTACTGCTAAAAAGAGACATAACACTATGGGGAACAAAACTTCTGTTAGATATTGTTGAATTTTCATTCCTACTATTGAATTTATACGTTTGATTCTCACTCCCACCATTACTGTCTTAAACAGTAGAAGCATAATGAGAATAACTTCAGGAGATACGCTATAGAACTTTATCAAGCAATAAGAAAGCGGTAAATATGTAAGATAAATACTAGACAAAATTATTTGATATGTTTTAACCTTACCCGATGCGTATATTAATAGATGAAGAGGATTCGATAGACCATCAATAACTACCATCAATATAGTTATCTTCGCAAAGGAAATAGTATATTCTGGAATATTACCAAGCCATACTTTAAGCAAATATTCTATTTCAAAGTACAAAGGGATTCCCATAAGCATAATAATGTAGAAACAAAACCTGCTAACCCTTAATACTAAATATAGTGATTCATCAATCTGTCCCCCTGCATATTTTTTTGTGATTTGTGGATTAATAGCAGTCTGAAAATTCCCCACAAATTGCCGCATGATACTTTCTATTTGAACAGCAATACCTCTTGCAACATTAACTATAGGACCGAAAAATATATTTAATAATATATTCAACCCTTGTGTATTACACATAAAAGCTAAATCACACGAAATATTCCATGACGTAAAACCAATTATATCTTTCCAAATAGCATTATTCCAAATCGGTTTATACTTAACCTCTTCAAAAGTTCGATACGAATATTGCCAATATGCCACTTGTATTATTATACTAACAATTACCATCAACAATGAAAAAAGAATTAGTCTATCACACATAAAAAAAGGCAAAACTAATACTATTAACAATTTAGCAATAACCTGCATTATTGAGATATAAGCAAATGCTCCCATACGTTCGTGAGCTATTATTGTAGAATTATATGGGACGTTTAAGATTCCAATACAAGCACTTAGAATAGAGGCTTGATATAACCACATTGCTGCCGGCATTCTGTCAGCCGGAATAATAAGTTTCTCACTAACTATCCACAATCCTATTGTTTCTCCAACTATCAGCGTCAGTATTGATAATATCATATGAAAATTCATAGACATACAGAATATTCCATGTAAATAATCCTGGTCGCCTTTGCCCAAAGCAGTAGTTATGAATCTTGCTGTTGTTGTGCTCATTGTTTGATTTAAAAAACCAAGAAAAACGATAACGCCTCCAACAACATTATATATACCAAAGTCTGTTACTCCTAGTATTTCCAAAATAGCTCTCGTTGTATATAACGATACAGCCATTGAGAATAACATCCTAATTGATAAAAAGATTGTGTTTTTTGCTATCCGTTTATTATTTGAAATACTATTTTCTGCAACCATTGAAATTCTCAAAATCCATAAACACTAACTTAACATCAGTATATGTTAAAAAAACAAGAACAAGCATATATGATACAAAATTTCATAATGCCAAAATAGAACTATATTCTGTCGTCTTAAAAGACAATTCTATTGTGATCAAAAATTCCTTATATTAATATACCATTAACCAACCATATAGTTCAAACTTCAGAAAAGATTCCGCTCTGTCCACCGCATATCATGTTCCACCATTATATGTATCAATTCTTCAAAACTTGTTTTTATTGGATTCCAGCCCAACAATGTTTTAGCCTTTGTCGGATCTCCCAACAACTGTTCTACCTCGCAAGGACGGAAATACTTAGGATCAACTTCTACTAATACTTTACCAGTATTTACATCAACACCTTTTTCCTCAATACCCTCTCCTTCCCAACGAAGCTCCATACCCGCTTCACGAAAAGCTAATGTTGCAAATTCACGAACTGTATGCATCTCGCCTGTAGCTATCACAAAGTCTTCCGGAGAATCGTGCTGAAGAATCATCCACATACACTCCACATAGTCGCGGGCATAACCCCAATCACGACGGGCATCCAAATTACCGAGGTATAGTTTATCCTGCTGACCATGTGCTATACGCGCAGCTGCAAGGGTAATTTTTCTTGTGACAAAAGTTTCGCCACGACGTTCACTTTCATGATTAAAAAGTATGCCATTGACAGCAAACATACCGTAGCTCTCACGATAGTTCTTTGTTATCCAAAAGCCATACTGCTTTGCCACACCATAAGGACTACGAGGATAAAAAGGAGTGCTCTCCTTTTGGGGAACTTCCTGTACTTTACCATATAGTTCTGATGTGGAAGCTTGGTAAATTTTAGTCTTATGGGTTAATCCGAGAATACGAACAGCTTCCAGCATACGGAGCGTACCTACCGCATCGGCTTCCGCCGTATATTCAGGGACGTCAAATGACACTTTTACATGGCTTTGTGCGGCAAGATTGTATATTTCGTCCGGTTGTATCTGCTGGATAATACGAATCAGTGAACTACTGTCCGTCATATCTCCATAATGCAGGTTTACCAAACGGTCTTTTTTCATATCGCGTACCCATTCATCCAAATAAAGATGCTCGATACGCCCTGTATTGAAAGAAGAAGAACGACGGAGAACACCGTGAACTTCGTATCCTTTATCAATCAAAAACTCGGCAAGAAATGAACCGTCTTGCCCCGTAATACCTGTAATTAATGCGACTTTCTTCATTTTTTACTTTTTATTATTTATTATCCTTTCCATAACCGTAGCCATAGCCGTAACCATACTTCTTACCATAACCGTATTTTCCATACTTGCCATATTTGCCGTAACCATAATAGTAGCCATTCTTGCGTTTATCCATGTTGATACCATTAATCAGTGTACACAGATTAGGCAGTTTTTCATTATGCTTCAGTTCGTTAATCAACTCATAATCGCTCTTATGCGTATAGTCGGCACGGCAGACATAAACACTTAAATCTGCCACACGAGCTATCAATCGGGTATCAGTAACCATACCGATAGGCGCCGTATCGAGAATGATATAATCGAAATGTTCTTTCAATATCTCAATAGCTTGATCGAGGGATTGGCGTGCCACCAGTTCTGTAGGATTAGGCGGTATCGCTCCACCCGGCAGGATATAAAGATTGGGAGAAATGGAAGATTGCTGGCAAAGTGACAGCAAATCCGTATCTTTGGGAGATGCCAAATATTGAGTAATTCCCCTTTCTTTATGAGATAGGGCAAACATGCGGTTTAGTCCCGGTTTACGGATATCCATACCGACAATAACTGTTTTACAGTCCATAAAAGCAAGACTGACAGCAAGATTTGCCGCATTGAAGCTTTTACCTTCTCCGGGAGTAGTAGAGGTGAAAAGAATAACCTTTTGACCTTCTTGCAGCATGTACTGAATATTGGTACGCACGCTACGGAATACTTCTTCCATCAGTCCATTCTTATTCTCATTCACTACAATGGGGTGCCCTTCCGGATATTTGATTTGGGGCACATCGCCTACTATCGTGACATTGGTGATACGCTCCACATCCGCACGTCCCTCTATTTTGAACCGAAGCAGGCGAGTAAGATAGATACATCCTATGGGGAACGCCAAGCCCAAAACCAGCGCCATCATATAAATCTTCCGGCCATTGGGGGCAACCGGTCCTTTAGCCCGAGGCTCCTCGACAATACGTCCGTTATTGGCTACAGCAGCTAAAGTAATAGCATTTTCTTCGCGCTTCTGCAAAAGCATCAGGTAAAGATTCGCTTTGATTTCCTGCTGACGGGTGATACTAATAAGTTCACGTTCCTGCTGCGGGGCATTGCTGATACGGGCCTGATACTTACGTGCTTCCAAATCCAGATTGTTGCGGGTTATCTGCAATCCTTTCTCTACACTTTCCACAGTAGTGAGCACAGTGTTACGGGTAGCGGAGATGGAAGTGTCCAGATTGATGAGCATCGGATTATTCTCATTGGAACTGCGCAACAAGCGTTTACGCTCAATGAGCATTTCATTGTATTGGGCTATCACATTAGTCAGTCCGGCATCTGTCAAACCGACATTGGCGGGGATTACTTCATACTTATTGTCCGGATTGTCAATATAGCTTCGCAAGAAATTTATCAGGCGTAGCTGATTGGTGTTCTCGGCACGCTTCTGGTCGTATTCCGAGCTTCCCTGCAGAGCAAGCTGCGCATCGGCGCTCAGATTGGTGAGACCGGCACGCTGCTTATAATCCGCCAGTTCGCTTTCCGTAGTGCCGAGTTCCGTATTGATGATATGGATACGCTCGTCAATGAACTGGGCGGTGCGGCTTGCCACCTGATTCTTATCATCGTTGGCATCACTATTATAGAGAGCTACCAACATATCAAGATAATCCATACCGCGACGGATACTACTGTCATAGAAAGTGAGGCGTACGATAGAAGTATACTCGCTTGTAGGTTCCGCACTTAAACGTTTCTTATATCCATCGGCTGCTACCGATGGGGGGATAATTGTAGCAGTCAGTGTACGAGGAGTAGATATATGAGCCACAACACTGTCCGAAGCAGCAGAGAAGTTCAACGTTCCTATAGGAGTAATGAATACGGCCGGCAGTTTATCGAATGACTTACCGATGCTTCGCTCTTCTTCTTCCACAGAATAAGTAAGCGTAGCTCCTACTTTACCATCGGGTGTACAATCCAGCTTTACCTGCAGAGCGGAAAGAAGTTTTTCCGCTTCATCGGGAGCCATCCATACCTGTACCGGCGAAGTCTTATAAAGAATATGGTCGTAACCAAAATTGCCATCTTCCTTATAGGTGATGTAGAGATTCAAGGCATCCACCACCTTTCGTGCCAATGTATATGATTGGAGTATTTCCAACTCATTATCAAAATTATTGGCCATGGAAAGCATACCCAAGTCTTGCATGGAAGCCAAGGATGAAGATGCGCTGTACTTCGTTTTATCTCCCTGCTTTATCAGAACCGTGGAACTGACACTATAAACCGGTGCTTGATAACGGAGATATACATAGGCTCCCGCTAAAGTAACTACAAGAAAAGCAAGGATAACAGGCCAATAAAGCAGATATTCAAAAATAATAGTTTTATAATCGACTTTTTTATCTTCGTCCTGAAGGAATTCATTAAATTGTTCTTCTTTCATCTTAATAGAATACTTATTTGACAATTACTACAATTAGAGAGGCAAGAGTAGTAGCCAAACTCAACAGACTAATCCAAATAGATGAATTATTGCTGAATGTATTGGAACGTACTTTTGCTTTAGTGGGCTTTACATAAACCACATCATTTTGCTGAAGATAATAATAAGGAGAGAGAGAGATGTCGGCAGCAGTAAGGTCTAAGTGAATGACACGGCGTCTGCCCACAGAATCTTCACGCAGGAGTTGCACATCATCACGGACAGAAAAAAGAGTCATATCTCCCGCCTGTGCCAATGCCTGGAAAATTGTAACTTTTTCATCACTGATAGTATAAGTACCCGGTTTGCCAACTTCACCCAATACACTGATTTGATAGTTGGAAGTACGTACCGTAACGTTAGGGTCTTCATTGAGATAATGGCGAAGTTTCTGACGCAGCAAAGCCTCGCATTCGCGATTGGTAAGTCCTACGACCTTAATCATGCCTAATACCGGAAAATCGATATAACCGTCATTGTCTACCAAGTAAGCTAACAGCTTCGCATTATCCAAGCCTTGATTCTGTATAGGCTGGTCTTTCGTCTGCCCTATCTTCCGATAGAACGGTGCGGAAGCTTCGGGAGTGGAAGTACTGACCAAGATAGTCAGTTCATCCTTAGGCATAATACGATACTCGTAAAGCATACCCTTTTGAGGCACCATCTCCAAGACTTCGTCGTCTCGAAGATACAATGACTTTTTATAAGACGTACAAGCTGAAAATAACAGCGGGAGCAACAGTAACAGAAGAATTCTTCTAATATTCATATACTTGTTTTGTTTAATGTTTCGTTTGATTCGGCCTACTTACCCCAAGAGTCGTTTTATAAAACTTTTGGGTTTGGGATGCTCTGCCGAACGGCAGGCTTCCCGATATATATCTTCATAGTTCAGTTTTTCGTGTATCATACGGTAGATAAGTCCCCAATCGGGCAATCCGCCCACATTACGGTCGTCGATAAAGAGGTCGGCTTTCAGCTTACGGGAGAAGTTCTCATGGTTCTTGTTCTCTTCCGGATAGTTACTGTTGACGGCATAGAATTTCAGCCCCCGGTCGCTACAAAAACTGACAGCCTCTTCCAGCAATTTGCCCTCGCGAACGCTCCACAGGATGAGCCGGTGGCGCTCCTCGGAAAGGCGCTTCAACGTTTCGATGGCAAAAGGTATTTCGTTACCTATAGCCGGATAGCGATGCTCGACGATAGTTCCGTCAAAATCGACAGCAATAATCATATATTCCTATTTATCTTTAAAGATATTATAGCTCAGCAAGGCAGCCTCTTGTTCGGGCTTATTGTATAGAGTAAATGTCGGGATACTTCCTGCAATCTGTGCAAGCGTACCGCTGATAACGGCAAAGCTCAAACTATCCCGCCCGATAAGGGAAGTGGAACTCAGCAGCATGCGGAAAGCTTCTATCCCGTCCATGCGAACCGCACGGTTCTCTTCGGCCTGCTCCATACGGAAAATGGTTTCCAGTCTGACACCTTCATTGATATAGCAGGAAGTCTTTCCACTCCAGGGAGAGCCGAACAGCATTACTTCTCCTCCCGGCATCAGGCGCAGTATAGGTTGGTCATCGTTCAACAAACGCGCGCCGGGTATATGTTTCAGCCATAACTGCGAGTGGGTACTTTTGCCAATGCCCGATGGTCCCACAAAAGCCACTCCCTTATCATCGACGGCTATGCAAGACGCGTGTATCAATGCTCCCCCATGAAACGCTGCGCTATAAATAAAAGAAATCATGATAAAATCATTCAGGAGCGCATAATCCTCGGAAGTTTCCGGAAGCAAATCGGTTTGTACATTTCTCCACCGGCGGTCGGTACGCAGCCAATAGGTATGAGGGCTCCCGTAAGGAGTTAACGCAATGTAGCAATAATCGGCGGTAAGCCATATACGTATTGTCCGTCCGTCCGGGTGGTGCACTGCATCCGGACCGGTTTCTTTAATGGGAAACTTGCAACCCAACTCCAACCGGCATATATGGGAACGGGAGCATACGGGCATCTCCGGCAGGAGAAACGGCTTCAGGTTCTGTAATCGGTCTGCGACTTCATTGCCACACGATACCTCCATCAGCCAATCTGCTATTTGTAATATCATATAAACTTAGTATATAAAAATCAACATCAAGATACTCCGTGAAGAGACTCTTTATATTCAGCCGGAGTCATTCCATACTTCTGCTGGAAAAGCCGGTAAAACGTACGTGAACTATTGAAACCGGAATCTATGGCAACAGCCTTGATAGGTATGTCCGGTTGAGTCTGTATCAGCTTCGAAGCATATTCCAAACGCAGGCTGTTGATATAGCCGTTGAGATTGGTATTGGCGTATTGCTGAAGCAACTGCGCCACTTTATTCTTATTGATGAGTCCGAGCCTGATAAACTTCTCCCTTGAGAATTCCGGGTCGAGAAATAATTGTTCATCAATAATAGTACGGTTTATCCGCTCAAAGAGTTTCTTGTCCTTTGTAGAATCCGTTACTTTAGTTTCACCATCGGCTTTCGGTTCTGCACTCTTATTCTCCGGTTCCGTCTCTTGGATAACAGGTAGAGGAGTATCCAAAGTTTCTTTTGGATTCGGTTTATCCGGTGAAGAACTCCGGAGTTGCTTCTTCAAGCGATCCATCTTACGGATGATACGAATATTGTATACCGCCAAATAAATAATAATAACCGCTTCTAACAAAGTAATGAATGTCATGGTTTCATCTCTTTAAAACAACAGTCATCAGCCAATGACTTCTATAAGATCAGGTTTCACTTCCGCAACGACAACAGCAAGAATACCTTGTATGAGTATGACAACACGTTTGCTCCTGCAGCCTCTTACCTTTACAAACACTCCCTCTACACCGTCAAACGGACCGCCCAACACACGAACCCGCGTACCTTTAGCCAAATTAATTTCTTCCGGAGTTAGATAAATTAAACGTTCATTATGCAGTCGGGATACGGAAATAAACTGCTGCATTTGTATATCCGGCACAATTATAGGAGAGTTTTTACCGGCATCCGGCATCGTGATGTATTGCAGAAACGAAACAGTTCTTTTGGTTTCCCTGATAATCCGCCGGGTGGTACGAACGAATATCAAATTGTGAACGGCGGGCACCAGTTCTCTCCTTTTCTTGTTATTCTTCTCAAATACTTTATAGCACATGGGAACAAAGTTTTCTATAGCCTGTTTATCCAACAGCCGCTTTGCTTCCAGCTCCTTGCAAAAAGGAGCGCGCATAGCAAACCATACTATATTTTCTTCATCATTATTCATGTAAAGTATTTATCAAAACAAGAAAAGCGGATATACTCTTGGCTCCTCAACATCGAACTAACACTTTATATATCAATTGATTATGAGATACTTTTATTCAATACATCCGTTATACCATTTCTATACAAGAAATAGCACATGTCAATAAATTACTAATAATCAATCTTATACAAAACGTGTAGATGTATTTTGTACTATTAATAAATGATAATTCCGCATGCTTTGTACACAGAAGTCAAAGAATAAGACATAGATTGGCTAAGCAGTTATAACCCTCTTCCCGAAAATCATAAAACAGGAGTGTTTTACTTAACGCTTTCAGCTCGCCTCTGCCAGCTAAATCTCTATTAATCAATAATAATCAGCCCTATAAATTTTGTCCAAAAACCACCTACAACAAATTATCAAGCAATCTTGTTTGTTAATGTATCAAAAAATACCTTTCAATTACTCTCATCTTTATCAGAAAAGGTTTACTTTTGCCGATAAATCTGTAACGTCTCTTGTATAGAAACGATATAGATTTATACATTATATCGAACAATACAATGTAGGCCGCAAGCCTATACCAAAGCTGATAATATGCTTTGATTAGCCTGATCGATAACGGAACTTTCCAAACTGGCTAAATAAATTTGTGTTGTTTTCTCCGTAGTATGTCCCATTCCTGCACTAATAACCGAAATCGGCACATTATGATTGCGTGCCGCCGTAGCCCATGAATGGCGCGCGGTGTAGGAAGACAGCGATATATCAAGGTCAAGAATCTTGGAAATCCTCTTCAACAGCTTATTGTAATACCCCAGCGCCGTCTGATACTGGGAAAACGCTATCACCGGATCTTCCGAGGAAATGATGGGAAGAAGATATTGCGAACGCTTCGTTTGTCCGGCATACCGGCTGATGATTTTCTGGATAAGAGGCTCGACACGGATGACAAGTTGCTGCCCGGTCTTTTTACGGGTATAGCAGATATAGCCGTTGTGTATATTCTTTTTACACAGGAACGCCATATCGACAAATGCCATTCCCCGTGTACAATAACTGAAAAGAAACAAGTCGCGGGCCAAGGCCAATGGAGATAATGCCGGTAAACTCAACTTACACAAATCCAGTATGTGCTGTTCGTCTATCGCCCGTTTACGGGTTTTATCCACTCCCGTATATACATTTTGAAAAGGGAAAGTTTGCTTGACCAGCCGCTTTGTAACCGCCTTATTATATACGGAACGCAAAACCCTCATATAAAATGAAGAGCTGTTACGTAAAACGCCTCTTGACCGGAGCCAGCTTTCATACCGGATAACCAGCGGCTCATCGAGCAGCCTAAAAGGAATATCCCTGCCTTCCAGAAACAGGGAAAAGCTACTGAGGGTGCGACGGTAATTCCTTGCCGTACCCAATTTATTGCTCGATTCGAGCAGTGTAATCTGTTCTTTAAAAAACGAAAGAACATTCGTACTTTTTATTCTTGCCATACTTCTACTTAATTTGTTAGTTACATAAATGTAACAAATCTCTCGAATATCGGCAAGATGAGTGAAAGTACTAATGTTGCATGGCCGTGGTTTCCGAACTCTGCTGCAAGCGCTTATGTTCTTCCAGCAGCTGCATGTTTTGTTTGGCTTTGGAAAGGAAATCTTTTACAAAAGCGTTTTCCTTAAAAATCAGGGGAGCGGTTCTCATTATATCTTCAATCTGGGGTGTCATTATAGGATACGGCAGTGTACTGCACATCATCATAAACACTCCCGGACCAAGCACATTCTCATAATTTTCAATGATGAAGTCTTTCACATAATCATTCATCTCTTTGGCTAATGTTTCTTCCTCCTTAGCCAATTGTTCGTGTACATCTTCCAAGTTGGCGCCATCCAACACCATACGCGCTTCTTTTCGCTCCAGTTCTCCCATTTCAACTTCCATTGCATTACGCTTCTCTATAAACTCATACAACGCGTTGTTCAACAAGGTTCCCTTAGCCGACAGCTGTGAATTGGAAATGATTATCTCAATCCTGCCATCCTCCAGAATCAAAGGCATAATACCCTCGTCATCCATATACAGCGTCACCATCATTACCGAATCTACGGGGCCTTTCATCGAAAATAGTCCATGAACCACCTCGGACGAGTCAATTGTTACCCACTGCCCGTTTTGCAGTGTTTTAAGAAATAACATTTTACCATCGAGACTGGTTACCGAAGAATTTCCTTCAATCTTATATTTGCGACTACAAGAAGAGAAAGACACAAGTAACAACAAAAAAGGCAAGATATAGTTTACATTCATTCTAATCATGCAGGAAACGATTTATGAATTACACGCGGCAAAGGTATTAATATTCCTTATAAACCGGATAGAAAGAAAGGAATTTTCATTTGGTTTACGTATTTTTGCACAATCATAAATCATAAAACCGGAGAAATATACATGTCAACCTATGCTCCTTTCGCTAAACCTCTTTATGTAATGCTCAAACCCGTAGGGGCTGTATGCAACCTGGCATGCGATTATTGCTATTATCTGGAGAAGTCCAAACTGTATGTAAACAATCCCAAACATGTGATGAGCGATGAACTGCTGGAAAAGTTCATTGAAGAATATATCAATTCGCAAACGATGCCGCAAGTATTATTCACCTGGCATGGCGGAGAAACCCTGATGCGCCCGTTGGCCTTCTACAAAAAGGCTATGGAACTGCAAAAAAAGTACGCCAACGGCCGGACGATTGATAACTGCATACAGACAAACGGTACGTTGCTTACCGACGAATGGTGCGAGTTCTTCAAAGAGAACAATTGGCTGGTAGGCGTGTCCATCGACGGTCCGCAGGAGTTTCACGACGAGTACCGCAAAAACAGGCTTGGAAAGCCTTCTTTCGTCAAAGTGATGCAAGGCATCAACCTGCTGAAAAAACATGGGGTGGAATGGAACGCGATGGCGGTAGTAAACGACTTCAACGCCGACTATCCCCGTGAGTTCTATAATTTCTTTAAAGAGATAGGTTCCCGCTATATCCAGTTCGCTCCTATCGTAGAACGGATTACACCGCATCAAGACGGACGTCATCTGGCTTCACTGGCCGACAAGGAGAAGGCTGCCGAACTGGCTGATTTCTCCGTCAGTCCGGAACAATGGGGAAACTTCCTCTGCGCCCTGTTCGATGAATGGGTGAAACAAGATGTGGGGACTTATTATATCCAGCTCTTCGACTCCACCCTTGCCAACTGGGTGGGTGAGCAACCGGGCGTATGCTCTATGGCAAAGACCTGCGGTCATGCCGGCGTAATGGAGTTCAACGGTGATGTATATGCCTGCGACCACTTTGTATTTCCGGAATATAAATTAGGAAACATCTATCAGAAAACACTGGTTGAAATGATGTACAGCGAGCAACAGCAGGCTTTCGGACTGATGAAACAAAAATCACTCCCTACCCAGTGCCGGGAGTGCGAATGGCTGTTCGCCTGCAACGGCGAATGTCCTAAAAACCGCTTTGCACATACCGCAAACGGTGAGCCCGGGCTGAACTACCTTTGTGCCGGTTACCGGAAATTCTTCAAGCATGTAGCTCCTTACATGGACTTTATGAAACAGGAATTGCTGAATCAGCGTCCGCCTGCCAATATCATGGACGCCATCCGGGAAGGAAAATTCAAATAACATATAGTAAATTAATTAATAACAATAACAAGGATGAAATTAACGAAGTATTTGATTGCGGCTATTGCCGTGCTGACAGTCTGCTCCGTACGCGCAGACGAAGGAATGTGGTTACTGCAACTCATGAAGCAGCAGAACTCCACCGACATGATGAAGAAACAGGGATTAAAACTCGAAGCCGATGATTTATATAACCCGAACGGTGTATCACTGAAAGATGCCGTCGGTATCTTTGGCGGCGGTTGTACCGGTGAAATCATCTCACCGGAAGGATTAATCCTTACCAATCACCACTGCGGTTACGGAGCAATCCAGCAACACAGCTCGGTAGAACACGATTACCTGACAGACGGTTTCTGGGCTAAAAACCGCAGTGAAGAGTTGCCTACTCCGGGATTAAAATTCCGTTTCGTACATCGTATCGTAGACATCACCGACCTCGTAAACGAGAAAGTCAAAGCCGGAGAAGTGACGGAAGTCAATGCGCTGACAGCTCCGTTTCTCAACAAACTCGCCAAAGAAGAGCTGGAAAAGAGCGATTTGAACGGCAAACCGGGTATCGAGGTAAAAGCATTGCCCTTCTATGCAGGAAATAAATTCTACCTGTTCTACTATAAGGTATATAGCGATGTACGGATGGTAGCCGCTCCCCCCTCCTCAGTAGGAAAGTTCGGCGGTGAAACAGACAACTGGATGTGGCCTCGCCATACGGGCGATTTCTCCATGTTCCGCATCTATGCCGACAAGAACGGAGAACCTGCCGAATATTCCAAGGACAACGTACCTTTGCAAACTCCTAAATATCTGCCGATTTCCATCAAAGGCCTGCAAGAGAACGACTATGCCATGATTATGGGTTTCCCCGGCAGAACCAGCCGTTACCTCACCCAATCGGAAGTGAAAGAACGCATGGAAGCAGACAATCAAGCCATGATTGACATGCGCGGCGTCCGCCTCGATGTGTTGCGCAAATATATGGATGCCAGCGATAAAACCCGTATCCAGTATGCCAATAAGTTTGCCGGAAGCAGCAACTACTGGAAGAACTCCATCGGCATGAACAAGGCAATCATCGACAACGACGTATTGGGTACCAAAGCGGAACAGGAAAAGAAATTCGCCGAATTTGCCAAAGGCAAACCTGAATACGAAGGCGTGGTAGACAAGATGGACGGTATCATCGCCAAAAGAATGCCCGTTACCCGCCAGCTCAATTACCTGTACGAAGCATTGAGCGGCGCCATTGAATTTGGCAGTCCGTACATGATTATGGACAAGATTAAAACCGCGCTGGAAGAGAAAAACGATTCACTGCTCACCGCAAGCACGGCGCAACTGGAAGAAGTATTCAACGACATCCACAACAAAGACTACGACCATGAAGTAGACCGCGCCGTAGCCAAAGCCATTTTGCCGGCTCTCGCCCAAAAGCTGAAACCGGAAGAGCTTCCCGCTTTCTATCTGACCGTTCAGAACAAATACAAAGGCGACTACAACGCTTTTATAGATGATATATACGACAACTCCATCCTCTCCAACCGTGCCAACTTTGACAAGTTCATGAAAAAGCCAACCATAAAGGCTATCGAGAAAGACCCCGCCACAGCTTATTCCCGTTCAAAAGTAGAAAAGTTAAGAGCTGTCGCCATGGAAGAAAAAGCGCTGAGTGAAGGCCTTGACCTGCTGCACAAAGCATACATCCGCGGTTTAGGTGAAATGAAGCTGCCCGTACCGTCTTATCCGGACGCTAACTTCACCATCCGTCTGACTTACGGTAACGTGAAATCATACAGCCCGCGTGATGCAGTGCACTACAATTACTACACCACCACAGACGGTATTCTTGAAAAAGAGAACCCCGAAGACCGTGAGTTCGTAGTACCTGCCAAGCTGAAAGAGCTTATCCTTAATAAAGATTTCGGACGGTATGCCATGGCGGACGGCACAATGCCCGTTTGCTTCCTGACGACCAACGATATTACCGGCGGTAACTCCGGCAGCCCGGTCATCAATGGTGAAGGCCAACTTATAGGCTGCGCGTTCGACGGCAACTGGGAATCCCTGAGCGGTGACATCAATTTCGATAACAACCTGCAACGTTGCATCGCACTGGATATCCGCTACGTACTCTTTATTCTGGAAAAACTGGGAGACTGCGGACACCTGATAAAAGAAATGAACATAGTCGAGTAACCGTTATTTTCCCGGCTACACACAATACGACTGAGGTACCCTAAGTATACGACTGAGATACCCTCAGTCGTATACTTAGGGTACCTCAGTCGTACACAGAGACTCCCCCCTCTCATAATACCTTCTAACGCACATTTATTATGAAACATTTAAGACTATCAATACTATCATTATTCCTTACATCGGGAGTTCTTTCCACCTATGCCGATGAAGGGATGTGGATGCTGACCGACCTCAAACAACAAAATGAAGTCGCCATGACGGAGCTCGGTCTGCTGATTCCTGCCGAGCAGATATACAATCCCGGCGGTATAGCCCTGAAAGATGCGGTAGTACACTTCGGTGGCGGCTGCACAGGCGAGGTTATCTCGGCAGAAGGACTGGTACTGACCAATCATCACTGCGGTTACGGAGCTATCCAGCAACACAGCAGTGTGGAGCACGACTATCTGACCGATGGTTTTTGGGCAATGTCACGCAACGAAGAACTTCCCTGCAAAGGACTTACCGTAACCTACATCGATGAAATAATGGACGTAACGGATTACGTCAACGACCAATTGCAGATAGATTCCGATCCGAACGGCACGAATTATCTGTCGCCCAAATACCTTACCATGATAGCCGACCGTTTTCTTTCCGAACAAGGCATCACACTGACATCCGGCCGTAAAGCGGAACTGAAAGCGTTCTATGGCGGAAATAAATACTACCTGTTTCTCAAGACTACTTACAGTGACATCCGTATGGTGGGCGCTCCCCCTTCTTCCATCGGCAAATTCGGCGCCGATACGGACAATTGGATGTGGCCCCGCCACACAGGAGATTTCTCTTTGTTCCGCATCTACGCCGACAGAGACGGACAACCGGCAGCTTACAACCCGGACAATGTGCCCCTGCGGGTAAAAAAGCACCTTACTATCAGCCTTGCCGGCTATCGTGAAGGCGACTTTACATTCGTCATGGGATTCCCCGGACGCAACTGGCGCTACATGATTTCCGACGAAGTGGAAGAACGTATGCAGACCACCAACTTTATGCGCCACCACGTGCGAGATGTCCGTCAGAAAGCCCTTATGGAACAAATGCTGAAGGATGATGCCGTACGCATTCACTACGCAAGCAAGTATGCCTCATCCGCCAATTACTGGAAGAATGCCATCGGCATGAACGAAGGACTTGTACGCCTGAAAGTACTGGATACGAAACGCGCGCAACAGGAACAACTCCTCGCACGCGGTCGCGCCTTAAACGACAGTTCCTATCAGAAAGCTTTCGACCAAATACGCAGTATCGTGAAGCATCGCCGTAATGCTCTCTACCACCAGCAAGCCATCCAGGAAGCATTGATTACGGGTCTTGACTTTATGAAGATTCCGAATACCACCGCATTGGTCACAGCCTTACAGAGCAAGGACAAAGCCAGGATAAAAGCCGCTTCCGACAGCCTGCAAATTGCAGCCGATAAATATTTCGCATCCGTCCCCTTCCCCGAAGTAGAGCGGATTGTAGGAAAGAAGATGTTGCAAACCTACATGAAATATATTCCCGCCGAACAACGCATAGGTATCTTCAAGGTTATCGACAAGCGTTTCAAGGGTGATAGTGATGCCTTTATCGATGCCTGCTTCAAATATTCCATCTTCGGCAGCAAGGAAAACTTTGCCAAGTTTATCCGTAAACCTAGTTTGTATAAGCTCGGTAACGACTGGATGACATTGTTCAAGTACTCCGTTACCGACGGTCTGCTACAAACCACCATCGCCATGATGGATGCCAACCGTAACTATAACGCCGCCCATAAAGTATGGGTCAAAGGAATGATGGATATGAAACAGGAAGCCGGCACCCCCATCTACCCGGATGCCAACTCCACCCTGCGCCTGACCTACGGACGCGTATTGCCTTATAAGCCCGCCGACGGTGTGGAGTACGGCTGTTACACCACTCTGAAAGGAGCGATGGAGAAGGAAGATCCCAACAATTGGGAGTTTGTAGTTCCGGCTAAATTAAAACAATTATATCAGGCCAAGGACTTCGGACGATATGCGATGCCCGATGGAGAAATGCCCGTCTGCTTCATCGTAAATACAGACAATACGGGTGGTAATTCCGGCAGTCCGGTGTTCAATGCCAAGGGTGAATTGATAGGTACGGCTTTTGACCGTAACTATGAAGGGCTGACAGGTGACATCGCTTTCCGTCCCTCTTCACAGCGTGCAGCTTGTGTAGACATTCGTTATACTTTGTTCATCATAGACAAATATGCCGGCGCTTCGCACATTATCAAAGAGCTGACGATTAGTGATTAGTACATAGCAATGAGTAATTAGTTATTACTAATTTACAATCGAGCGTGAACAAATCTCCCGTTTATCTGTTATATACTCATAAACTATTATAAAAACAAAGATTATGGAAAAGTTTGAAGAATTAATACAATCAGAAAAACCTGTCTTGGTGGATTTCTTTGCTACCTGGTGCGGACCTTGTAAAGCCATGCATCCTGTATTGGAAGCATTGAAAAGTGAGATTGGCGACAGAGCGCGTATCGCAAAAATCGATGTAGACCAACATGAAGCATTAGCTGCAAGCTATCGTATACAGATGGTTCCGACTTTCATCCTGTTCAGAAAAGGTGAAGCCGTATGGCGTCATTCGGGTGTCATCAGCGGTAAGGAGCTTAAAGCCATTATCGAACAAAACTCATAATTAAGAAAATGAAGAAAATTATAGCTATGACCGCTCTCATCTTTTCAAGTATACTGACTTATGCCTGTACCGATGGAGCCAAACAAAAACAAGCGGAAACGCAAGAAACTACTCAAGACGGCAGCGTAATCGTAATGAACAAAGATATGTTTATCAAGGACGTATTCGATTACGAGAAATCCAAAGAGTGGAAATATAAGGGTGACAAACCTGCCATCATCGACTTGTACGCCGACTGGTGCGGACCCTGCCGAATGACGGCTCCTATCATGAAAGAACTGGCGAAAGAATATGCCGGGAAAATCGTGATATATAAAGTCAATGTGGATAAGGAGAAAGAACTGGCCGCTTTGTTCAATGCCACCAGTATTCCTTTATTTGTCTTTATTCCGATGCAGGGTGAACCTCAGTTGTTCCGCGGAGCTACCGATAAGGCAACTTACAAGAAAGCGATTGATGAGTTTTTATTGAAGAAATAATTAGCGCCAACAAGAAGTTAACTGTATTATAAGCAATAAATTAATATAATTGCTTCCTATAAGTTAACATTATCAAAAGAGCAAGTTAACATTATTATTGCGATGATGTTAACTTGCTCTTTTGATAAAGATACTATAAGATTATCGGCATCTCTTGCCATGCGCCGTCATACATTTCCATTACGGTGTTATAACCGGCCTTCTTCAATGCCTGTAATGCTTCCGGACGACCGCTATTAATCCGTTCCGGATAGTGAGAGTCACTATTTACTTGAACACGGATCCCCAAACTGTGCAATAGCGGGAAATAGCGTTCATTGGGATAGAAAGTACCCAGTTCATGATAAGACTTGGTATTGATTTCCACCTGATAACCACGCGCGGCAATGTCCTCAAAATACTCTTTTACAAGCATATCATACCAAGGCTCATCCAGCAAACCGGGGCGATAACAAGACGCGTTATAATGCATCTTATCCGCATGCCCTACTATATCGAAACCTCCTAACTCCAACATACGCCTCAACCGTCCGTAGTACAAACGCACTACATGTTCCAAGTCACCACCAAACTGTTCATCCACTATTTGTTTGAAAATATCAGCCGGAACATCTACATCTACAACCTCCGATTTCTCATTGTACAACATATGTACGGAACCGATACGATAATCCAATGGCAACTCCCGGAAGCGGAGAATAGACGGATTACTCTCTTCATTCAGGTAATCTATTTCCAAACCGAGATAAAGTTCTATCCTCCGAGCATATTTCTGTTTCATCCGATGAAATTCTGCCAGATAGTCGTTCATACGGTCCCACTCCATGGTCCATGCCGTAGAAAAAGGCAGTGGGGCATGGGATGAAAAGCCATACGAAGTAAATCCCTCGCTCAAGGCAAACCGTACAAAGTCTTCCATACCGGCACGTCCGTCACAATACAGACTGTGACTATGATAATTCGTCAGATTTTTACTCCTGCTCATCTTCTTATTCTTTAATTAAATTATTAAATAGGTATTGAAAGTTAGATTGTATCGGTAAAGCTGAGTTTATACCAGTAATAATCAGTTTATATCAGTAACGATGAAATAGCGTAACCTAAGGCTGAAAGTTTTTTTATCTTTAAGCCTGAAAGGCTCTTATCTTATAGCCCGGGGTAACACCCCGGGAAT